>NZ_DATGTI010000117.1:0-3700 GCF_035301925.1 Lentibacillus sp.
ACAAGGACATGATGTATCGATTATCGATAATATGGTTCGTCGAAAAATGGATAATGAGCTGCATTCGAATTCATTGACACCGATTGCCACATTGGAAGAACGTGTGGCCAAGTGGAAGGAATTGACCGGTAAGGAAATCCGTATCTATGATGGTGATATGACTCATTATGATTTTCTGTGCCAAGTTTTGAAACAGGAGAAACCTGATGCGTTTGTGCATTTTGCTGAACAGCGCGCGGCACCATATTCGATGATTGACCGTGAACATGCGGTCTATACCCAGACGAATAATGTTACCGGCACGCTGAATGTTCTTTATGGGATTAAAGAATTTGTACCGGATTGCCATCTGATCAAGCTGGGCACAATGGGTGAATATGGAACACCGAATATTCCGATTGAAGAAGGGTATATTGAAATCGAGCACAAGGGACGGAAAGACGTTCTGCCATTCCCAAAACAGCCAGGTTCTTTTTATCACCTTTCCAAAGTGCATGACAGTCATAACATTACGTTTGCCTGCAAAATCTGGGGTATTAGAGCAACAGACCTGAATCAGGGCATTGTTTACGGTTTGGAGACGGATGAGACGAAAATGGATCCGGTGCTCACGAATCGCCTGGATTATGATGGTGTATTTGGTACAGCGTTAAATCGTTTCATCATTCAGTCCACTATCGGACATGATCTGACCGTATACGGAAAAGGTGGCCAGACACGTGGATTCCTGAATATTAAGGATACCGTCCGTTGCATTGAAATTGCCGCAGAAAACCCTGCTGACAAAGGTGAATTCCGGGTATTCAACCAATTTACCGAGTATTTTTCTGTTGGCGAACTTGCCGAAAAAGTGCAGAAAGTGGCACAGGAAGAAGGCTATGAAACAACGGTTGCCAACCTTGACAATCCGCGCGTTGAGCAGGAAGAACACTATTTCCATGCCGAAAACACCAAACTGCGGGATCTTGGGCTCGAGCCGCATTTGCTTGATGATGACGTGATTCGTGAAATCTTCAATACCGTCGTCAATCACAAGGATCGGATCATCGAAGAAAACGTGATGCCGCAAGTATCGTGGAAATAACAATGTTTGATCAGATTTACGATTGAGGAAGTGTCGTCATTGAAAATTGCCATAATCACAGAAACGTTCGTACCTTCTACAGATGGCGTTGTAACAAGATTAAAGGCATGCATCCGATATTTCAAACGGGAGGGTCACGAAGTCCGTGTGATCGCACCAGATCTTGGTGTTGATGAATTTGAAGGCGTGAAGATTGATGGGGTTCCGGCCAGGACCCTCCCCCTTTACCGTTCCAAAAAATTCTCCCTGCCGACGCGGAAAGTCAAAAAAATGCTTGAAGCTTATGATCCGGATGTTGTCCATGTAGTGAATCCGGCGCTTGTCGGGATGTCAGGGGTATACTACGCAAAAAAACTCGGATATCCAATGCTTGCTTCGTTTCATACACAGGTTCCGAAATATGCGGATTACTATAATCTGCCAATGTTTAAAGGATTTTTATGGTGGTATTTCCGCAAGCTCCATAATCAGGCGGAGCTGAACCTTTGTACATCCGAAGCTGTGAAAGAAGAACTGCTGGAACAGAATTTTTATAATGTGCATGTCTGGAAGCGCGGCGTGGATACAGAATTGTTTCAACCGGATAAGTATGACAAGGATATGCGTGAAAAACTGTCGAATGGCCAGTCAGATAAAAAACTGCTGCTGTTTGTCGGACGGCTCGCACCGGAAAAGGAAATTGAAAAAATCAAATCTGTGTTGGATGCATCAGATGAATTTGTGCTGGCTATTGTCGGGGACGGCCCGCATCGTCAGACATTGGAAAAGCACTTCGCCGGCACGAATACCGTATTTACCGGTTTCATGCACGGGGAAGAGTTGGCCAAAGCATATGCCTCCTCGGACGTTTTTGTTTTCCCATCAACGACCGAAACGCTCGGGCTGGTTATCACTGAAGCGATGGCATCCGGTCTTCCGCTGGTTGCTGCCAAAAGCGGCCCGACGTGTGAACAGATTGAGGACAATCACACCGGTCTGCTTTATGACAAGGACAAACAGGGTGATTTTACCAAGACAGTATTACGTTTTGCGGATGAAACATTGCGGAAACGTCTGGCCAAGGAAGCCCGACATGACATAGCGGAAATGAGCTGGGATACCCAATCAAAGCAAGTGCTTGATTATTATAAGGAAATCGTCAGTATAGCGGGAAAGAAAGTCAAGCATAATAATATCGATTCATCTGGTCTCAAAACAGGAAACAGATAAGCTGAGAAAACAGGGAATACAAGAGGAGTTCCATGGCACAGCATAAACAAAAACGCGGTCCCCTGCAATTTTTGCAGTTCGGTGTGATCGGATTTGCCAATGCAGGAATTGATATCGGGACATTAAACCTGTTATTGATTTTATTCCATACGGACGATAGAATCCTACTTTTATTATATAACACAATTGCTTATACACTGGCTGTGGCCAACAGTTACTACTGGAATGCTAATATCACGTTTAAACGCGCGGCAAAGGGAAGTAACCGCCAGCGTATTCTATTTATTATCCAGGGGCTTATCAGCCTTGGAGTGAGCAACCTTGTTTTCCTTGGTACAAATGAACTGTTGGATTACACAGCTGTACCCAACTGGATGCGCTATAATATCGCAAAAGGACTGGCAATGTTTCTATCTTTCCTTTCCAGCTTTTTTATGGTGAAATATTTTGTGTTCAAAGATTTCGGCAAACGGTTTATCAAGGAAAATGACTGAGCTAAAAAAAGCTCAGTTTTTTAATGGTGAAATTCGGGCCGAAACGTGCGGAAAAATCCCCCCAAAAGCTATCATCAATGCAGAACAATTATCAGATATTTTGCATAAAGATAGTGATCCGGAAGCTGACCCATTAAATGTATAGAATCCTTTCAATAAAGAAACCTATTAAGTAAAGGTGTGCATTTTCCCCACTGATGAAAGGGAACAAAGGCTAATTTATCGGGCGTCGTGTTCAACGTATTTGTGACCTGCAACGTGCAGGCCCGAACTGGACATTTACGGGCAATTAGCCGCTGTTTTTTGGCGGGTTAATGCCCGTTACGTGCGGGATATACGTTACAGGAGGACTAATGATGGGATTTATCGAGCGGATTAAAAAGGGAAATACGTCTTCCGGTGTCGCTGCATTAGGCAATACATTTCTGGCCGGGATCAAGGGTGCTGCCGCTTTTTTCAGCGGGAGCGGCTCCATGTTTGCAACGACCATGCATTCGCTGGCAGATGCTGTTAACCAGGGATTTGTCTTTTTTGGCAGTGTGCTGGCTGAAACCCCGCCATCAGACCGTTTTCCCACAGGATTTGGCAGGGTCATCAATATTTTTTGTATGGTCGCCGTTGTCGTTGTTACGGTGATGGCCTATGAAACCATTAAAGAAGGCTGGCACCTGTTTCAGAACCCTTCCGAATCCGGTAATATTTGGCTGAACGTGGGTGTGCTGATTGCTTCCCTCCTGGTTGATGGCTTTGTTCTGATTAAAGCAATGAAGGAAATTACAAACGAAACAGAAGATACTTATGAAGGCTGGTTATTGACACGGGCGTTTAAAAGTGCTCAAAAGGCGGCACCCGCCACCAGACTTGTGTTTTATGAGGATATGGTTGCCACATCCGGTGCGGTATTTGCACTCTT
>NZ_DATGTI010000118.1:0-11154 GCF_035301925.1 Lentibacillus sp.
CAGGCGCATTATCCTGTTAATTTGACGGATGGCGAATTTGAAAGCCTGCTGATCCACGCCTTAGTTATGATTAAACGTACCCGTCAGCGCTCCCCGATTTTGCTAGGTAAGTCAGATGATGACAGCAGTGTAAAGCTAGATACTTATCATATGACAGCATGGCTTTTGAAGCGGATGGAAGAAGCAATGAGTCTGTCGTTTCCGGAAGATGAGTATGTTTATTTTACGTGGCATCTGGAAAGCTGCCGAACTGCACACACTGGACTGGCGGGAAAAGCTGATGGTCTAGTGGCCGATGTTGTCAGGCAGATGACATCACAGCTAAGACGTATGACGATGATCAGGTTTGAGGATGACAAAGTATTGACAGATGGTCTCGAGACTCACCTCGCTTCAGCCTTACATCGCATCAGGTATGGGCTTACCATCAGAAATCCAATGCTTTCAGACATTAAAAAGAAATATGCCTATATGTTCAGTATGGTGGTTCTGGCTGTCGAAAAGATCAATGAAGCATATGATCTAAATATTCCCGAAGATGAAGCGGCTTATCTTGTTCTGCATTTTCAAGCCTCCATTGAACGCATGCAGAAGGAAAGATTACCGGTTAAACGGGCTGTGATCGTTTGTGATCTTGGAGTCGGGATGTCTCATCTGCTGCAGGCAAAACTGGAACAGTCCTACCGGGGCATTGAAATCCTTGCGAGTATCGGTGAAAAAGACCTCCCAGCGTTTCTGGAAAAACATGATACGGATATGATTATTGCCACAACGGATATTAACAGTTCCAATGTTCCGGTGATTGTTGTGTCACCGCTTCTTGAATCTGATGATAAAGAGCGGCTGGAGCATTTTTTGCAATCATTCGGTCAGGAAGAAACAAATGAGGAAGAGATGATGACTACTCTCAAGCAGCTCGTGGACCCGGATACCATCTATCTGGGAATGAATTTGGAACACCGGTTTGAAATCGTTGAAATGCTGGCAAATACTCTTGTTCAAAAAGGATATGCTGAACAAAGGTTTGTCCACAGTGCGATGCTAAGAGAAAGGGCATCAGCAACGGCTATCGGCGGGGGACTTGCCATTCCGCACGCTGAACCGGATTTCGTGAAGGAGTCAGTAGTATCCCTGGCAGTGCTGCGAAACCCGATACAGTGGGGGAGTGAAATGGTCTCCGTCGTCTTTCTCCTGGCAATTGCCAAAGACGATCAGGAAATGACAAAATCACTCATGCAGACGATCGCATCCATCAGTCAAAATCCCGCGATCGTGGAAAAACTGAACGAAGCGGGAAGCATACCTGATATTCTGACAGTATTCGAGCAATAATTCATTTTTTTCCGGTATTCCGGTAAAAATGAATTATTTTTTTGGCTTGGAATCGCTTTATAATAAAGGCAGAACAAAAAAAGGGAGGTAACTGCTATGCGACTATTAGCTGTAACCGCGTGTCCGGTCGGCATCGCCCATACGTACATGGCTGCTGAGAATCTGCAAAAAGCGGCTGATGATATGGGTGTGGATATGAAAGTTGAGACACAAGGTTCGATTGGCGCTGAAAACGAGCTCACAGAAAAAGATATTGAAGAAGCAGATGGCATTATTATTGCCAGTGATAAAGATATTTCCAAAGAACGTTTTGCCGGGAAGAAGCTGCTTGTGGTCGGTGTTCAGGAAGGCATACGCAACCCTGAACAATTGATCAAACGGGTGCAAAGCGATGATGTACCGGTTTATCAATCTGAGTTGAAGTCAGCAGAGCAGGTTAAAAAAGAGCGTAAAGACAAGGAAAATCCGATCTATCGTCACTTGATGAATGGTGTCTCATACATGATTCCGTTTATCGTCGTCGGTGGTTTGCTGATTGCGATCTCGTTGGCGATTGGCGGTGAACAGACGCCCGGAGGTATTGTCATCCCGGAGGATTCATTCTGGAAACAAATTGAAAACATCGGCAATGCCTCGTTCAGTTTCATGGTGCCGATTTTGGCCGGGTTCATAGCTGTCAGTATAGCTGACCGTCCTGGTCTGGTTCCGGGGATGATTGGCGGCTATATTGCCAATACTGGAAGCTTTTATGGAAGTGAAGCTGGTGCGGGATTTATTGGCGGTATTCTTGCTGGTTTTCTTGCCGGTTATGTTGTTCTTGCCATTAAGAAGATAAAAGTACCGCAAGCCGTGCAGCCAGTTATGCCGATTATTTTTATCCCGATTATAGCATCGCTCGTAGTTGGTGTCCTGTTCATAACAGTTATTGGTGCGCCGGTGGCAAGTATTTTTGCGTCACTGACAACATGGCTTGAAGGGATGCAAGGTGCAAGTTCAATTGTTCTGGCATTAATACTTGGTGCAATGATTGCCGTCGACATGGGCGGACCGTTCAATAAAGTGGCGTTTTTGTTTGGTTCCGCAATGATTGCTGAGGGTAACTATGAAATTATGGGACCGATTGCTGTTGCCATTTGTATTCCGCCGCTTGGTATGGGGCTTGCCACCTTTTTGAACAAACGCAAGTACCAGCCGGCTGAAAAGGAAACCGGAAAAGCATCTTTCACGATGGGGTTATTCGGTATTACAGAAGGGGCAATTCCGTTTGCTGCACAGGATCCGCTTCGTGTTATCCCTAGTATTATGGTCGGTTCGATAACCGGATCGGTGATCGCCATGCTTGGCAATGTCGGTGACCGTGTCGCACACGGCGGCCCGATTGTTGCTGTTCTCGGTGCGGTGGATAATGTGCTGATGTTCTTCATCGCAGCGATTATCGGTACGATTGTAACAGCTGTCATGATCAATCTGTTGAAGAAAGATGTTATGCCCGCTTCTGCTGCTGCGACATCTGAGGGAGTGGAAGTAACGGCGAATGAAACTGATGGTATGACGTATGCTTCTGAACAAACAAATGAGGATCAACAGGCTGATGAAGCAGATCAAGAACCAATGGAAGATAATGTCGTGATTAATAAACTGACGGATATCCTAAACCGGGATTTAATGACCATGAATGTATCAGGTTCAACAAAGGAAGAAGTGGTCGATGAGTTTGTTCAAATGCTGGATGCTAATCATTGTATTGCTTCCACAGAAACCGTCAAACAAGCAATTTTCGATCGTGAAAAGGAAAGCACAACAGGTCTTGGCATGAATATCGCCATTCCGCATGCGAAGTCGGCTGCAGTTAAGAAACCAGCTGTCGTTTTCGGAATAAGTCAAGATGGTATCGACTGGCAGAGCCTTGACGGATCTCGTGCGAAGTTAATTTTCATGATTGTGATACCAGAAGAAAAAGAAGGGAACGATCATCTGAAAATCCTGCAAATGCTCTCTCGTAAGCTGATGGATGATTCATTCCGGGAGCAATTGCTGAACGCCGAAACAAAAGAAGAAGCATACAAACTGCTTGATATGATTCAGTAGGGGACAGAGGGACAGGCGGACTCTGTTCCTCTTCAGTTTTTATTTAGCAGGTTGAACACGTGATTCCAGGCATGTTCTTCGCCGGTTGTATGTATGGCGGGCTTGAAACCAAAATCAAGATATAAATGGATCGCTGCCAGACTGCGGACCTGTGTTTTTAATTAAGCTTTATGATGATACCGTTTAAGCAAACAGAGGGGCTCTGCGATCAGTGGTCTGCCGGGTTTATGGCTTTGAACACAGGGATAACTTATTGTGATAGGCTTAAATAGCACAGGTGTGCAAGCGAATTCTTTGCTATAATGATTGACATATTTGAAATTCGGACAGGAGGAGCAATAATGTACAACGAACCGATTTTCTTACGGCCCGTCTTTAAGGAAAAGATCTGGGGCGGAAAAAAATTAAGAACTGTTTATAATTATGATATCCCATCAGAGCAAACGGGGGAAGCCTGGGTGATTTCGGCTCACCCGAATGGACCAAGCGTGATTGAAAACGGACCGTTAAAGGGGCAGACATTGGCGGAAGCCTGGGAATCCCATGGCGAACTCTTCAATAAATCAGTGGATAATAACGAAGCATATCCACTACTTGTCAAAATTTTGGATGCAAATGACGATTTGTCAGTACAAGTGCATCCGGATGATACGTTTGCCCATGAAGTGGAAGGTGTTCCATATGGAAAAACTGAATGCTGGTATGTATTGGACGCGGAACCAGGTTCGGAACTTATCCTAGGCCATAACGCTGAAACAAAACAAGAACTTGAGCAGATGATGGCGAACGGTGAATGGGACAAGCTACTGCGGCGAATTAAAGTACAACCCGGGGATTTTGTTTATGTACCAAGTGGAACCATTCATGCAATCGGCAAGGGGATTGTTATTCTGGAAACCCAGCAGAGTTCGGATATGACCTACCGTGTTTATGATTACGATCGGACGGACGCAGATGGAAACCAACGGGAATTGCATCTGGAGAAAGCTGCAGCAGTGACAACTGTTCCGCATCAGATTCCAGAATTCAATCAGGAAGAATCTGTTTCAGTTGATTTGAACAAGAGAAAGCTCGTGCAAAACGATTATTTTGGTGTAAGTCTATGGAGGTTGAACGGCCATGTAGAACAGACAATGAAAGCTGATTTTCTACAGGTCAGTGTGATTAAAGGTGATGGAGTGCTTTCCTTGGGGGAAAAACGGTTTGCAATTGAGAAAGGTATGCACTTTATATTGCCGCATGGAATCAGAAAATTTGAGCTTTCAGGTGAGGCTGAGTTTGTAGTGTCGTGGGTTTAAAGCATATCTAGAGGGAAAAACTGCCACGTCAGTTGATGAGCGAAAAAATATATCAGGAATCTGCCGCAATTGCCTGCCATTGCGGCTTTATTTATGCGTATAAAAAATGAGTTTTTGGGAGTTTTAGCTTGATTAGATAGTAAAGCTTTCCTATATAAGGCGGAAAATTGTTGTATCTAAATGAAAGCGTTTTTATTTTATAATAAAAGTAACTTCAAGATAAACAAGCCTAAGGGGAGGAACGAATATGAAGCGTATTTTATTAGCATGTTCATCAGGAATGTCTACAAGTCTATTAGTCAAGAAAATGGAGGAGGAAGCAAAAAACCGGGGAATTGAAGTGAAGATTTGGGCGGTTGCACAGGATAAAGCTGTCCAGGAACTGGGAAATGCAGATGTACTGCTTATCGGCCCGCAGATGCGGTTTATGAAGAAGAAGTATTCCAAAACAGCGGAAGAGTTAGGAACACCACTTGATGTTATCGATCCCGTGGCTTATGGACGTGTTGATGGGAAGGCTGTTTTGGAACACGCACTCAAATTGATTGACGGCTGATCACTTTATAAAGGGGGAGCGTCATAATGAATAAATTCATGGAAATGCTGGAAAATATTTTGATGCCCATAGCAGATAAATTGAATAATAATCGTTATTTAACCGCATTACGTGATGGTTTTATGATTGCATTACCATTAATTATTTTCGGTTCTATATTTGTTGTTCTTGCTAATCTGCCATTTTTGGATAAGCTGATTGGCGAAGAAGCTTTTGCAGCCTATCAAAGTGCACTTGGGCCTGCATCAGCTGCAACGCTTAGTATTATGGGAGCTTTTGTCATCATTGGTATTGGTACGAAATTAACACAGTCGTATGACATAGAAGGTATCTATGGTGGTGTGGCAGCATTTGCAGCGTTTCTGATTCTGACACCGCAGACCTTGGAAGGTGTTTCGGGTGTCATTCCGACGTCGGTACTTGGTGCAGAAGGTATGTTCCTTGGTATTTTTACGGCATTCATTGCTGCCGAGCTTTACCGGTTTTTTGTCCAGAAAAATTGGACGATTAAGATGCCGGCGGGTGTACCAGAAGCGGTATCACGATCATTTAGTGCTTTGATACCGATTACGCTGACGCTCAGTGTATTTTTGGTGGTTCGCATTATTTTCAGTTATACACCATTTGATACGGTTCAGAACTTTATTTATACCATTATTCAAGAGCCATTGACTGCATTGGGAAGCGGACTGCCGGCAACCATTGTAGCAGTACTCCTGATACAGTTGTTTTGGTTCTTTGGACTTCACGGGCAAATCATCATCAACTCAGTGTTTGATCCAATTTGGTACGCTTTAAACGACGAGAACTTGCAGGCGTTCCAGGCAGGCGGTGAATTGCCGAATATTGTTACCAAACAGTTTATTGATACGTTCCTTGTCGGCATGGGCGGATCAGGTATGACACTTGCAGTCGTTATTGGTATATTCCTGATTGGACGGAGCCGGCAGTTGAAAGAGCTGGGCAAGCTAGGTGGGCCTCCGGGTATCTTTAATGTGAACGAACCAATTATTTTCGGGCTCCCGATTATCATGAACCCGTTGGCATTAATCCCATGGTTATTGGCTCCGGTTGTTGTCACGTTTATAACATACTTTGCAATGGCAACAGGAATGGTACCGAAACCGGCCGGGATCATCGTGCCATGGACGACACCGGTTGGACTGAGTGGATTTTTGGCGACAGGGAATGCCTGGCAGGGCGCCGTCTTACAGTTCTTTAATATGGCAGTCGTATTCCTGATATGGTGGCCATTTCTGAAAATTCTCGATAAAAGTTACTATGAATCTGAGAAAAAAGGGAAAAACGATCAAGCAAGTTAAGCAATATAACTAATGGCCTTGTTTTTTGGCGAGGCCATTATCTTCATGACAGGTAAAACTATCTTCCTCAGAGGTGAATAGATGTGGCAACACAAAATATAACTGAAACAGCTTTTCAAATTATTTTATATGCGGGCAACGGCAAATCTAATGCAATGGAAGCCGTACAGGAAGCGAAAGAAGGAAATTTTGCAAAGTCGGATGAACTGATGGAAGCGGCCAGTGAAGAGCTCAACAAAGCACATGATTTTCAAACAAAATTACTTCAGGACGAGGCCAATGGCGAAGAGTCTCCACTAAATCTGATGCTTGTCCATTCCCAGGATCATCTTATGACTTCCATGACAGTCAGGGATCTCGCAGTAGAACTAGTTGAAATCTATCGAAACAAATAGAAAGGTGGTAATAATATTGACACTGACTTATAAATTTCCGGAAGGTTTCTGGTGGGGAAGTGCGACGTCTGCCACACAAATTGAAGGTGCTGCTCATGAGGGCGGCAAAGGCAAAAATATATGGGATTACTGGTATGAAACCGAGTCCAATCGATTTTTTGATAATGTCGGACCGGAAACGACGTCGGATTTTTATCATCGCTATAAAGAAGATATACAACGAATGAAGGCAATCGGCCATAACACATTCCGCTTCTCGATTTCCTGGGCGAGACTGATATCCGGTGGACGCGGGGAGGTCAATCCAGAAGCAGTGGCCTTTTATAACAATGTCATTGACGAACTGCTGGCGAATGATATTGAGCCGTTTGTCAATCTGTTCCATTTTGATATGCCTTTAGAATTGCAGGATGAAGGTGGCTGGGAAAGCAGAGAAGTTGTCGAAGCGTATGCTCGGTATGCGGATGAATGCTTCCGGTTGTTCGGTGACCGTGTCAAAAAATGGTTCACGTTCAATGAGCCGATTGTGCCAGTGGAAGGTGGTTATTTATACGATTTTCACTACCCGAACATTGTGGATGCCAAGCGCGCCTTCCAGGTTGCCTACAATACGATGATTGCCCATGCAAAGGCAGTTGAAGTTTTCCGGAAACATGACGTGCATGATGGCCAAATCGGGATTATCCTTAATCTGACACCGTCCTACCCGAGGAGCCAGAATCCAGCTGACTTAAGGGCATCCCGGATTGCCGATTTATTTTTCAACCGGAGTTTTCTGGATCCGGCTGTTTTGGGAGAATACCCGCGTGAATTGATTAATCTTTTAAAGGAACATGGACAATTGCCGAAAACGGAGAAAGGCGATTCAGATCTATTGAAAGCCAATACGGCGGATATACTGGGAGTCAACTACTACCAACCACGCCGTGTCAAAGCTAAAGAAAATCTGCCGAATCCTTATGGACCGTTCATGCCGGACTGGTTTTTCGATATGTATGAGATGCCGGGCCGAAAAATGAATCCATACCGCGGCTGGGAAATTTATGAAAAAGGTGTCTATGACATTATGGTAAATCTAAAAGAAAACTATGGTAATATCCCATCATTCATTTCCGAAAATGGTATGGGTGTTCAAAATGAAGAACGGTTCATCGAAAATGGTGAAATTCAGGACGATTACCGGATTGAATTTATTCGGGAACATCTTAAATGGCTGCATAAAGCAATTCAGGAAGGCTGTAATGCGAAAGGCTACCATCTATGGTCGTTTATGGATAACTGGTCATGGATGAATGCATACAAAAACCGTTATGGCTTTTTCTCAGTCGATTTAGAAACAAAAGAACGAACTGCTAAGAAAAGTGCATATTGGTTTAAATCCGTTTCCGAGAATAATGGATTTTAATCAGAAAGGCGGCGAAAAATATGAACGGTATTAAAATTGTAACGATTGGAGGCGGCTCCAGTTATACGCCGGAACTGGTCGAAGGATTTATCAATCGGTATGATGAACTGCCTGTACGGGAGTTATGGCTCGTTGATATCCCTGAAGGCCAAGAAAAACTGGAAATTGTCGGGGCACTTGCCAAACGAATGGTTGAAAAAGCAGGGGTGCCGATTGATATTCATCTGTCGCTGGATCGGCGCGAGGCCTTGCCGGGAGCCGATTTCGTCACGACACAGATTCGGGTAGGTCAGCTGGATGCACGTGCTAAAGATGAAGCCATTCCGTTGAAATATGGTGTGATCGGTCAGGAAACCAATGGACCTGGCGGGCTGTTTAAAGGTTTGCGAACGATTCCGGTTATTTTAGATATTTGCCGGGATATGGAAAAGCTCTGTCCTGGTGCATGGCTGATCAACTTTTCCAACCCGGCCGGTATGGTGACAGAAGCGGTATTGCGTTACAGCAACATTTCGAACACTGTCGGTTTATGCAATGTACCTGTTGGAATGCGAATGGGTGTTGCGGAGATGCTCGGTGTCGATGCAGAGCGCATCCAAATTGATTTTGCCGGTTTAAACCATATGGTGTATGGGTTGAACGTTTATTTGGATGGGAATAATATAACCCAGGATGTACTGGATAAACTGGTAAATGGCAGCGGATTGACCATGAAAAACATTGTCGATCTTGGCTGGGAAAAAGACTTCATTAAAGGATTAGAGGCTTTGCCATGTCCGTATCACCGTTATTATTATCAAACAAGTAAAATGCTGGAAGAAGAACAAAAAGATTTTGCGGAAAAAGGATCGCGTGCACAAGTCGTACAACAGCTTGAAAAAGATTTGTTTGAACTGTATAAAGATCCGGATCTTTCTGTGAAACCGGAGCAGCTGGAAGAACGGGGTGGTGCATACTACAGTGACGCGGCCTGCAGTTTAATCAATTCCATTTATAATGATAAACATGATATTCAACCAGTGAATACAAGAAACAATGGGGCGATTGCAAGTATTCCGGATGACTCAGCAGTTGAAATCAATTGTGTGATTACAAAAGACGGTCCGAAACCGATTGCTGTGGGGGACTTGCCGGTTGCCGTCAGAGGGCTTGTCCAACAAATTAAATCATTTGAACGCATAAGTGCAGAAGCAGCCGTTACAGGAGACTATCATAAGGCGATGCTGGCAATGACCATTAATCCTTTGGTTCCGTCAGATACGGTTGCGAAAGAAATTTTAGATGACATGATGGCGGCCCATCGCAATTATTTACCGCAATTTTTTAATCGAATTGCCCCATAAGATAGCTCCGGGACAAGAACGTTTCGGAGGATAAGGAGAAGAAAGAAGATGCTGAACACCAGAATGAAACATATCTTACGGGAACTGATGGCATCGGAATCGCCGCTAACAGGAGCTTATCTGGCCAGTGTCAATCAGGTTACAGCACGGACGACAAGAAATGATGTTAAGAATCTAAATAAAATTGTTTCGGAATATGGTGCACAAATCCATACTGTTATGGGAAAAGGCTATCAGCTGAAAGTTATCGACGACCATAAATTTCGCCGTTTTCTTAGGGAGAATTTAAGTGAGGAAGAGGCTATTGACAATCTTGTCCCCAGTCTGCCTGAAGAACGAACGGCTTATCTGATTAAACGTTTTTTACTGAGTAATGGCTATTTAAAACTGGATGATTTAGCTGATGAAATTTATGTCAGCAGATCAACCATCCAAAATGATTTAAAGAATGTGAAAAAAGTGCTGGATCATTATGATATTCACTTGGAATCCAAACCTAACCATGGTTTAAAGGCGGTTGGCGATGAGCTGAAACTCAGGTTTTGCATGGCTGAATATATTTTTGACCGGAGTGAGGAAATAAGTGACAAGCTGCCGGATGAACTTTTTTCTTCTTTTCCTAAAAAAGATATGGATGCTGTACTTGAAATCATTGTAGATGAAATCAAAGTATATGACATTACATTATCGGATATTGCAATCAATAATCTTCTGATCCATATTGTTATCGCCTATAAACGAATTAAGGAAGGTCATCATGTCTCGCTGTATCATACGGATTTTAAGGAAATTGCCGAACAGCGTGAATTTCAAGTGGCTGAACGTATCGTGAAAAAGGTCGAGCGTACATTAGACGTAAGATTTCCGGAAGAAGAGGTTGCTTACGTCGCGATTCATTTATTAGGAACGAAAATGGTGTCAGTACCCGGGACGAGTTATGAAAAAAGCGTTGATCGTCTAATTAATCCGGATACCTATCAGCTGGTAGATGCAATGCTTGAGAAAATAGAAGAAAAAATGAATTTGAAAATCAATCGTGATCAGGAATTGATGGTTGCTCTCGGTTTGCACTTGAGACCTGCTATTAACCGTTATAAATATGGGATGAATATCCGAAATCCGATGCTTGAAGATATCAAACGGAATTATCCATTGGCGTATGAGGCTGGAATCATAGCCGCACTGGCGATTGAAGAACATACCGGTTCAGAAATCAATGAAAATGAAATCGGTTATTTAGCTTTGCATATTGGCGCTGCTATGGAACGGCGCAAAATGAAGAAAGAACCAAAGCGATGTCTGATTGTCTGTGCATCCGGGCTGGGCAGTGCCCGGCTGCTTTACTATCGGATTAAGTCAAAATTTGAAGGCAAACTGGAAGTCCTCGGAACGACCGAATATTATAAACTGAACCA
>NZ_DATGTI010000119.1:0-9079 GCF_035301925.1 Lentibacillus sp.
GAGGCTGGGACAAAAGCATTTTTATTAAAGAAAAATCCGAACTTTAGTTGGTGCATATATCCCGCTCCGGAAATATACTTGGTGCTCGCCGTGTTGCATGAGGTGTCGAAGAAGCAGCACTCCTCGCAACTCGCAGTTTACTCGGTGGATGTTCAGCTCGTCGCTTTCCGCCGGCTGGTGAGCCTTCTCGTGCTCGTCGCGTTGCAAGCTATCTCTGTGAGGTATACGCTCCTCGCAGAAAAGATTGCTGGCGCACTACGGGGTCTTACCTCTGCCTTTTATCCCGCTGGAGTCTTCGTATATTTCCTCCGCTCAATTAGTGTATTGTTCGTCTTTAGAGTTGGCAGTTTTAATTATGTCTCAGTCTCTTTTTTTGTTTATCTGATTTTTAGAAGTATTAAAGGTAATTAAATGAAAATAGCCCTATGCATACAAAATTTGGCGGCCTGAATTCTGAGAACCGAAGAGGAAGTCCATTCTAAATTTAAAAAACCGATTAAATACAAAACATTTAACCACAAGGTTGTATTTTTTCCGGAGTGGTCCCATTTATAGATAGAGATGTCCGGGAGCCTATAGGTGAAAGGACAGATGGAAGAAATAATTCCCAAAAATTTATAGGAGGTATACAAATTATGAGTATTAAACCTGCACCAGAACGAAAACCCGGTGAAGGACAGGGGCCATTTGAAAAATTATTGATACAAGGTGCGACAATGATTGATGGTACCGGTGCACCACCCAGAGGGCCTGTTAATATTGTTATTGAGGGAAATGAAATCAAGGATGTCAGTAACGGTATGGCAAACCCGCCAGAGAATGCCGAAGTAATTGATGCACGCGGAATGTATGTTATGCCTGGATTTGTGGACACACATGCGCATATTGGAGGTGACGCACAAGGGACACCTGCAGAGTATGTCTATAAATTGTGGATGGCTCACGGCGTCACTACAGTTCGTGATCCCGGTTCTGGTAACGGTGTTGACTGGACACTCAACGAAAAAGAGCGAAGTGCCAATAATAAAATCGTGGCACCACGTATAAGCGCTTATATTCGACCTGGTATGTGGGATAAAGGGCCGGTTCGAACTCAAGAAGATGCGCGAAATTTTGTCCGCTGGGCAGACATGAAGGGGGCTGACGGTTTTAAACTATCAAGTTCAGACCCTCATGTGCTGAAGGCTCTGATAGACGAAGCGAATCAACGTGAACTAGGTTCTGCTGCGCATCTGGAACAAACCATTGTCACACGTTCCGATGCTTTGGATACGGCTCGTATGGGGCTTGGCTCATTGGAGCATTGGTACGGTTTACCAGAAGCATTGTTCGATGATCGTTTGGTTCAACACTATCCTGTTGATTACAATTACGCGAATGAATACGATCGCTTTAGTCAGGCAGGCCGACTCTGGAAACAAGCAGCTGCTTTAGATAGTGAGAAGTGGCATGCAGTAATGAACGAGTTACTGAACCTTGATTTTACATTCAGCCCAACTTTAACGATCTATGAAGCTACCAGAGATGTCATGAGAGCGCGAGAAGCAGAGTGGCACGAAACTTACACCTTACCCTCTCTTTGGGACTTCTTTCAACCTGATCCTGAAAATCACGGTTCATTCTTTTTTGACTGGACGACTGCCGACGAAATTGCTTGGAAAGAGAACTACAAACTATGGATGGCATTTCTGAATGAATACAAAAACCGGGGAGGCCGCGTCACGACTGGTTCAGATTCCGGTTTTATTTACAAATTGTATGGATTTGGCTATATCCGTGAGCTAGAGTTACTGCAGGAAGCCGGCTTTCATCCACTAGAAGTTATTCGGTCTGCAACGATGAACGGTGCCGAACTATTGTCTAAAGAAAATAATATTCCAATGGATTTCGGGGTCATTCGTCCGAATATGTTAGCGGATCTTGTTCTTGTCGAGGAAAACCCATTGCATAATTTCAAAACCCTTTATGGGACGGGGACTATAAAATTAAACCCCGAAACAAATAAAGTCGAACGTGTAGGTGGGGTAAAGTACACGATCAAAGACGGCATTGTATACGACGCAAAAAAACTTTTATCTGACGTAGAACAGATTGTGAAAGATGCGAAAGCGTAGTTTGTAGGAACGAGATGATAAATTAGAAATATGGGCATTTACAAGAGGGGGACTTATCCCCCTTACTGCTCCTTTTGTTACTCGAGCCCTACTATATGAACATTAGCGTCCACATTTTGTTCTGACGGTAGTTTTTACGTGATGTCAGCTCCGGAAGCCTGGACTCCCACTGATATTTTGATCTTTCGGCAATAGGTTTTGATGGAATGGAATCGGAGGTCGTCAAGGCAAATTCCAATTCATCCTTGACCCAATTCCCTGCAATCAATCCCCTTAACAGGACATTAACCTGTTAAGGGGATGCTTGCGTACGACTTAAGATTGCCATTTTTCTACTAGTTTTTCGGTATCAGTCTTAAGAACGTTATAGGCCTTATCAGAAATCAGATCCTCTTTTTCCTGATGGTCAAGTAACTGTTTAAAGCTTTTCATGTGTTTGATAACTTTTTCTGCCGCTTCTTGTTCTTCAAAACGCTTTACGGCAGTTAAATGCATGTTTAAAGAATCGGCGGCTTCATCGTTTGAGAATTCGCCTGTTTCCTCGTAACGCCTGACCAAATCCTTCATAACAGCGGCACTCGTTTGAGGAATTAACTCAATTGACTCAATGGGGCCACTGTACAATCCGCCATCGGCTGAACCATCGAAAATTCTTATACTGATAACATTTTCCTGCCCATAATTGATCGCTTCTGCAGGAATTTCATATTCTCGTATTTTCTCATAAGCCGTTTCCATTCCTTCCCCATTATCACCGGTAGGGAATTTGCCGGACTGACCAATTTTTTGGCCATTGAAGTAGGTTGTATCGACATCATCAATTTTCCCTATTGTGACCTTCAAGGAATAGCCTTCCCACTCTTCAGGGATATTGATGGTTTTTCGATACCACCCGTAAACGTTATCTTCCGTATAATCAGAATGTGCCTCCCAACTAGCTGGCAAATCAACTTGCTGCCAGTCGCTGTCATCATATTCAGGATCTTTCCAGCTTGGATCGTCTCCCTCATGGAACAGCCAATTTCCAGCTAACGCAATATTCGGCAACGTTGCTATTTGTGCTTCAAGATTACCGATGGCTGCTTTATAGACCCCAGCTTTTTGATCAGGCTGATAAGTGAAGGTTACTTCATGACTTCCTCCGCCTGCTTCAGCTGGCACCTCCACTTCCTTATTTTCAACTAACTCTCCGTTGATGTGGAGGGGCACTTCTGTTGTGCCTTCATAGCTACCATAGTTTGTAACCTCTGCCGTTGCTTTAATTGTTTGGTCCTCAGCGGAGACATTTAGATTCCCATATTCAAATGTTGGCTCTTTTTCTTTTACAGTTATTTTTTGGGCAGGCAGATCACTGATATTTATCCGATGATCACCGGTTTCAAACAGTTTGTCATAAGTAAAGGTAATTTCTTGATTACTCCCTGGCGCAACCCTTACATGCTGCTCATCCACTGTTTCACCATCAATCTGAAGTGCCAGCGTTTTGCCGGTTATCACATTTCCTTTGTTTCTAACATTCACTTTTACTTCAAAAATGTCGTTTGACTCAATAGACTCAGGAATATTTGTATAAGATAATTTGACTTTTGGTTCCTTATAATTCGGAAGTTCTGCTATTTCCTCATTCGACGCAGGATAAATTCTAACCGCCTGACCACCGCCAGCGGCAAGCGAAGACACGAACGTATCATTATGTTTAACAATCACTTTGTCGATTGAAACCGGAGTGGGGTTGGTTTCCATGTCCGCTTCAGGGGCGTCTGAATAAATTTCGGCAACATATTTCTGGCCTTTTTCCAAGAAGTCAAGATCAGTTGTTAAGGTCCTGGCCTTTTCATCGGTAATACTTCCCATATACCATTCTTCCCCACTCCGACGGACAATCGTCGTTTCATCCCCGATTTCAGCATTAGGGACCATGATATCATCCCATGTTACCGGGACATCTTTAATAAATTGAAATTCAGGCAGTATATTCCCATCCTCATCTTTGTAATTTGACGGGAAATCAGCAACCATCTGTGTGCCGCTCGTAATGGTTACATACAGAGCCAGTTGCTTGGCACGGGTTGAATGAACACGGGTATCCGCATGTGAAATCTCGACATCAAATATTCCCGGTGTAAAATCGATAGGCCCAGCCATCATTCTGGTAAATGGAAGGATAGTTGTATGCTCAGGTGGATTGGTATCATCACTAAATGCACTATATTCCATGCCACTCACACCTTCACGACTCAACCAGTTCGGATAGGTCCTGAGAAGGCCAGTACCCTTAATCGGTTCATGGGTATTAATCATGATCTCATGTTCAGCAGCCCTTTTCACGGCATCTAAATAATGGTTAACCATATATTGACCATGATGATGCTGACCCTCCGGATTGTGAATGCCATAGTCTGCAACGTATCCGCTCTTAATGGCATGAATTCCTAATTCCTGATATAGATCATAGGCCTCATCCATTTGACTTTCATAGTTCGGAATATCGCCTGACGTTTCATTGTGCATAATATATGACACATCATGATCGTGTGCATACTGGACCACTTCTCTTAAGTCATAGTCTGGGTAAGGCTCAGTAAAACTGAATTTATCACCATTTTCCATCCAATCGCCATCCCAGCCTTTATTCCAACCTTCGACCAATAGACCAATATTTTGATTTTCTGTATCTAAATAATTGTGTGCGAAATCAATGTATTTTTTGGCATTTTCAGTTGTTGCTCCATGGTCTGGGCCTGATTCCCACGTTGATTTACCACTTATCATTTCCCACCAAACCCCTACATACTTCGTTGGTTCAATCCAAGACGTATCCTCTAGGGCATTTGGTTCATTTAAATTTAAAATCATGTCTGATTCGACGAGGTCACCAGCGTTCTCACCAATTTGAATCGTTCTCCATGGTGTTTCGACAGGCAAGCTATCTTTCTTGACCTTCACATTCCCGTCCGGCCAAGGGGCTAAGTGACTTTTTAATGTGTTTTCTTCACCATCAACTTTTTTCAGAGCCATACCAGCATAATCAATCAAAGCAGCCTCATGTACTGTAAGGTGTATGCCTTCAGGCGTCTTCATTGTGAACGGTGTGCTCACTTCTTCGACCTCATCTAAAGATGTTTGATTATAATTGTACTCATAACTATCCCAGTCATTGGGAATCCACCAGGCAGTGTTATTAGTGGCAAATTGAAACTCTGTATCCTCAGCCGTAATCTCCATGTCTGGATCTAAGTTTTCCTGTTCAGGTAAGACATACCGAAACCCTACCCCATCATTATAAACGCGAAATATGACATTCATCTTTCTATGAGGTGACTCTTTTTCCTGCAGGTGAATCGTCAGTTGTTGATAATGATTTTTGATTTCGGATTTCTCACCCCATACCGGCTCCCACGTATTATTAAAACGGTCAGTAGACGTTTTAACAATTTCGAATTGATCATCTAAAGACGTCTGATTTTTAAATTCGAAGCCCAGAGACGAAGGTTCAATCAGGTTGATCTCATTAAAAGAAACTTGATAATGAGGTGCACCATTCTCAGACAGGTTAAAATTCAAATGAACATTACCATCAGGTGAACTGATTGATGTTTTTATGTCATTTTCATTGTCACCGGTATCTTCCGAAGACTGTGCAAATACAGTTGGTGCTGAAAATGAAAGTATCAAACCCAATATTAAAGAAACTATCAGTATATAACCCTTTTTATTGAGCATGTTTTCCTCCTTTTAATACTTATAATCCTGTCACCAATCGGTCTCAATAATTGTTAAAGGCGATGCATTTTTAAAAAAGACATCACTTCCTTTCATCCTCAATGCCTGCAACCGCTATCATATTTACAATGCTTTTTCCTTTATGTCATAACTGCATCACCAACTTTCTTTTATTTTTCTATTCACTTATACCTAAGCAAATTTTGTGCCAATTTTGATAAATCCCATTTAATCAACAATACAGACAATAAATAAAACATCTGTGCATATTCATTGCACACATGTTAAAACCTTTTTCCTTAAATTCTCCTACTACTTCATCTACTTGATCAGATATGTCTGCTACTACTATAGTTGTACCATATGTTGCTAGAACGGTAGGAATTCCTTTTCCATTACCTGCTGCTGCATCAGAAACAACAAATGCGATTTGCCCACTCTTTCTCCTTATCAAATCAATGCCCAAAAAAGCCCGCCGATTATATATCAGCAGGCTTGTTATAAATAGGGGAGTTCATTTAAACAATCAATTTAATCGCGTATTGGAAGTAACACAACACGCTTCATCTTTTCATAGCTGTATAACAATGGAACTGCTTGATCAGTCGCCCATTTATTGAATAAATCGTCGTAATGTTTATTGCTCGGATCGCCGGACTGACCCGGGCTGTTCATCACTATGAAGTTATCCGAGCTGCCAACATCCAATATCATTCTATAAGTTGCTCCACTCGTTTGACGAAAGGTTTCTTTTGAATAACCTGTGTTTTCTACTGTGAACCGGCAGAACTTGTTAAAAACTTTACATATTCTGTGCATCAACAGAAGTTTTAGTCTCAAGCTCTTGCAGTGTATTTTCGCCGTCTCTGACAACATAACTTGCTAGGGTCTGAAGTGGCGCTCCTGGTCTCGTGACATAAGGGACGACCAGAAAATCCGTTTGCCATTCCTCGGGTGTAACGGTGCAGCGAACATAACCACGTTGATTTCTGTATAGTTTTAAGTGATCGTTTTCCTCCAAAGCAGTACGTTCCTGTTCGTCATTTACTTCCCCATCTTTCCCGGAAGCTATAGATGATGTGACAAATTCTGTACCGATATTTGCTGAGGATGGATCATTAAAATCTGCTTTCAAGTTGGCTGCTGCATGGCGATGTATATCACCCGATAGCACCACCGGATTTCGCACATTGTTTTCCCTAAATGATGAGAAGACCCGCTCTCTATTGGCAACGTAACCATCCCACTTATCCATGTTAAAGCCCTTCGCGGGACTTGGATCGCGGTCTACTTGTGCCATAGGAACCTGCTGGGCTAGAACATTCCATCTTGCTTGGGAGGTCTTTAAATTATTGTACAACCATTGTTCCTGTTCATAACCCAGTATAGATCGATTGGGTTTAAAACGCTCATCATCGTCACCTGATACAATATCATCCCGGTATTGTCTTGAATCAAGCACATTAAATTCTGCTAAATTGCCATATGTTATCTTTTGGTATAAATCCAAGTTAGGCCCATATGGAATTGACGTGCTTCTAAGCGGCAGATTTTCATAAAAGGCCTGATATGAATCCGATTTTTGCTGATAAAACTGTCTTGGCGTAGCATCATACTGGGATTTATCAGCAGCATAATTATTTTCGACTTCGTGATCGTCCCATGTAGTGACCCAAGGAAAAGCTGCATGTGCTTTTTGTAAATCAGGATCTGACTTAAACAATGCGTATCTAAGTCGATATTGATCAAGGGTTTTAACTTTAACATTATGGTGACTAGAAAGGTCAGCTTGTCGAAATAGATTGGATTCGTTAATGGCGTATTCGTAAATATAATCACCCTGAAAAAAGACTAAATCCAAATCTTCTTCCGCCATATATTGATACGCGGTATAATAACCATGATACCACGCTTGACATGATGCCAATGCAAAGGTTAGCGAAGGAATAGAATCATCTGCGGAAGGAACTGTTTTCGTTCTTCCGACAGGGCTGAGTTCCGATCCAACTTTAAAGCGGTAGTAGTAATAGGTTTTTGGTTGCAACTGATGAACTTCGACATGTACGGAATGACCTAATTCCGGCAGTGCTCGCGCTGTTCCGGAATCAACGATCTCAAAAAAATTTTGATCTGTTGCTATTTCCCATTGTACAGGAATCTCTCTATCCGGCATTCCTCCAAATCCGTCATCTGCCAAAGGTTCCGGAGCCAGTCTTGTCCATAGTACAACACTGTCAGACCGAGGATCACCAGAAGCAACACCCAACTGGAAAGGGTTTTTATGAAAAAAAGGAAGTTCTGAATCAATCAATTCACGGTCTGCAGGCATTAGTCCTTTATTAACCAACGAAGCAAAAGGAACTCCAACATTTGAAAGCTTACCATTCATATACATGCTCCTCTCTCAATAAATAATTTCTCAAATAACCCCTGTCCTTCACCGGCTTTTCGTTCTGGTGCAGGTTTAATACGCATAATGTTGCATACCTCCTAATACATTTTTGGGGGATTCTTTCCTCCAACTGTCCTTTCACCTATAAACTCCCGGAAGTCTCTATCTATAAATGGGGGCATTTAAGAAAAAATACAACCTTGCGATTAAATGTTTTATATTTAACCGGTTTTAAATTTGAATGGAGGTCCTTTCCTGGATTCCAGACCGTCAATCCCGACTATCTGTGCAAGCGTCTATTTTTACTTAAGTAACTTTAAGATTTCTAACATCAGATAATACAAAAAAGCTTGCGGAGAAAGAAGCTGTTCTCTACAAGCTTTTCTTAAGACTTAGATTTTATATTTTATACGATGACTTGTACGGACTATTTATTTCTTTTTTTATGAACATAAGATAGTATAGCCACAATTAAGGAAATGATCGAGATTGACACCATCAGAATTTGGTAAGTTGTCACTTGAATGACCTCCTCGCTATGTTGAATCCTTATCTTTCCTTTATATGTAAATATGAAAAGCCCCATCGACTGTACAATTTTTCTTGCAAACTTAGTCCAAAATATTGAGAAGTGTGATCAAAGTCCCTCGTTGGCAAATAAGTCGGAAGCACCTTTTTTCCTTTCAAGACGCTTTTATTACCACGAATAGAACACTAGTTCTTATTTAAGGTTGTATTTTCTTATGTGCAAACCCTTTTTTGATAGAAAGGAGGGAAAATTTGGAATGGAACTGTATTCGCTGACTGATAATGTTTGTTCAGATGCCCAAAAAGCATTGACGTCATTTCA
>NZ_DATGTI010000120.1:0-26310 GCF_035301925.1 Lentibacillus sp.
ATCCCTCAGAGACGATGAGGTGGATAGGTCCGGGGTGGAAGCGTGGTGACACGTGAAGCTGACGGATACTAATCGATCGAGGACTTAACCAAAGCTTAATAGTGTTTGAATGACCGCTCTTATTTAGTTTTGAGGGTGCAATATCCAGTATAAGTCTTGATTTTTTTACAAAAACAATTATAATATTTGTTGGTAAGAAAAATCATACGATCACTTGGCATTCATTGTTTAAAATGTCCATCTTCTGTGAACAATACAGAACGATTTGACCTTATAAGTCTGGCAGCAATAGCGGAGAGGACACACCTGTTCCCATGCCGAACACAGCAGTTAAGCTCTCCAGCGCCGATGGTAGTTGGGGTTTTACCCCTGCAAGAGTAGGACGCTGCCAGGCAACAGGAAAACTAGGGAGTACATTGACTTCCTGGTTTTTTGTTGTCATTATGATGTATTTTAGAAGTCAGATGTCAGAAGTCAAACTGGTTACATCTGAGTACACAATGACTCATCAGCCTATTTTACGCTTCAAAAAGCGCACTTCCTGGAGTGCGCTTTTTGAATTACCTTTTCTGAAAGCCATTAAATGTTTTGGTTATTTGATCCATTGTTCATCTGGGATACAAATGGAACCATTTGCTGCATGGCTTGTCCAAAGTTACGGTTATTTCTTGTCATGCTGTAATATGTCGCAGCACCGACGCCTACAGAAGCAATCAGTGGCAACCACATGTTATTGTTTTTTTGCATGATCACTCAGTCCTTTCTGCATAAATATCCGGACATTATTAGCCTGCTGCAAACACATCAAAACATGTCAGGTATCAAATGCCAGTTTAATGTATCGCTTCAATGGCGGCATTCATTCCTGCAATCCTTCCGGTAACAAGCGCTGAAGTTATATTAAATCCGCCGGTGTATCCATGAATATCCAATATTTCACCGCAAAAATACAAGCCGTGCATTCGTTTTGATTGCATAGTTTTTGGAACAATTTCCTTAATTGAAATTCCACCGCCTGTGACAAATGCTTTTTTAAGCGGCAATGAGCCATGGACTGCAAATTTAAAATGTTTCAAGTCATGCACGAACTTGTGTATGGTTTCTTTTGAGACACCTGTTGCTTTTTGATCTGCAGCAATGTTATGTGCAGACAGCATATAATCCAGAAGTCTTTCGGGTACAGTCCCTTTTAAAATATTTTTAATCGATTTCTTAGGACTTGTTTTCATTAAATTTATAATGGACTGCAGCAATTGTTCCTCATGTTTATCCGGTAGTACGTCAAGCAGCATTGGAACTTCTTCACGGCCTCTCATCAGTTCTTTAACGACAAATTGTGAACAGCGCAGAACAGCTGGACCGGAAATACCGAAATGTGTGAAAATCATATCCATTTGATGTGTAATGATTGGCTTGTTATTTTTGTTTAAAACAGACAGGGCGACGTCTCTTAACGATAACCCTTGTAAGCTTTTATCCTGGATAAATTTTTCATTTGACGTAAGGGCCACTTCTGTCGGGTATAATGCCGTGACGGTATGTCCGGCTTTTTTAGCCCAGGCATACCCATCTCCGGTTGATCCGGTATGGGGAACAGCTTTTCCCCCGACTGCAATGACAAGCGACTTCGTGTCAATTTTTGAGCCGTTTTCCAAGATGATGGTATGCTCATTTTCATCGTAATGTACAGCTTTTACCGGGCTATTCATAAAAACTTCTGCTCCAAGTTCATCTAATTTATTGATCAGTGCATTAACAACTGTTTTGGCGGAATTGGATACCGGAAACATACGCCCATGGTCTTCCTCTTTTAGAGCAACACCCATCTCTTTAAAAAAATCGATTATATCGTAATTGTTAAAAACAGAGAATGGACTGTATAGAAACTTCCCGTTACCGGGGATATGTTTAATCACTTCGTCTTCCGGCAAACGGTTTGTCACGTTGCATCGGCCTCCACCAGAGATGGCCAATTTTGTTCCTAATTTCCTGCCTTTTTCAAGCAGCATTGTTTTTGCTCCATTTTCACCAGCAGCAATGGCGGCCATTAAGCCTGATGGTCCACCGCCGATAATAACGACATCATACGACAATTTACTTCATTCCTTTCGTTAGTAGCATACCACGTCTGAAGGCAATTCAAAAATAATCCATGTTTTCCCACCTAACTCAGTTCGGGACTGCACGATGAGGGCACAATGATCTACAACATGACGTTCTTTCGCCTTTGTTCCTTATCACTGCGGATACATCCATTCCACAATGAAGTTTCACGTTATTTCAGGTAAAATGTAAGGTCCATAAATCGTTTCTGTGATAAAATGGCACTAAGTTTAATTTTAAAATGCAGGTGAAATGATGTCGAATATTGTCAGGGGCACCATGCTGCTTACTGGTGCAACATT
The DNA here is from genome assembly GCF_035301925.1 of Lentibacillus sp. Classification (GTDB taxonomy): domain Bacteria; phylum Bacillota; class Bacilli; order Bacillales; family Amphibacillaceae; genus Lentibacillus. The sequence continues at coordinate 2,406 of NZ_DATGTI010000120.1, forward strand.
TTTATCGAAATTTTTAGGAATGATTTACGTAATCCCGTTTAACGAAATTGTAGGGGAAACAGGCGGGACACTGTTTTCATTTGCTTATACACCGTACAGTATTTTAATCAGTATTTCTACAATCGGCGTCCCGCTGGCTGTTTCCAAGTTTGTTTCCAAATACAATGCATTGAATGATTATGAAACTGGAATGCGGATGTTTAGGGCAGGCATTATGTTGATGGCTGTTACAGGGTTCCTCGCTTTTTTAGGATTATTTTTCAGTGCAGAGTTGCTTGCCGGTTATATGATCACAAATGAAGATACCGGAAACATAACGGTTGCTGATGTCACGATGGTTATTCGGATGGTGAGTTTTGCTTTAATCATCATACCGGCCATGAGTATTGTCCGAGGTTTTTTTCAGGGACATGAGTCGATGGGGCCTACTGCAGTGTCGCAGGTAGTAGAGCAAATCGTACGGATCGGCTTTATTCTGATCAGTTCGTTTATTGTTATGAAAATTGTTGGTGGAACGATCCCCACAGCAGTTGGGTTTGCAACATTTGCTGCATTGATAGGTGCACTTGCATCCAGTACGGTTCTGTTGGTTTACTGGCACAAACGTAAGCATCACATACGAAAGCAGATTCAACAGCAAAGGTATCGACATGAAATACCGACACGTCAATTATTTTCCGAACTGTTTCGTTATGCAGGACCGTTCGTCGTAGTTGGTGTCGCCATTCCGATATATCAGCTGGTGGATCAGTTTACAGTTGAGCGGGCGATGACGGCGATAGGCCAAAAGGAATTATTTGATACGGCTTATTCTGCGATCAATTACTATGGGCATAAATTAGTCATTATTCCGGTTACCATCGCGACCGGAATGTCATTGGCGGTTATTCCTGCTTTGACGAAAACATTTACACAGCAAAACCGGCCACTATTATTTCAGCAAATAAATCAGGCCCTCCAGATTGTTTTGGTCCTTGTAGTACCGGCTGTTGTTGGATTGTCAACTTTGTCCGGTGTCGCCTATGGTTCACTTTTTGGAATGAAGAACATTGAAACGACAGGCTCATTGCTTGGCTGGTATGCACCGGTTGGGCTGCTTTTTGCTTTATTCACGGTAACAGCCGCCATTCTGCAGGGAATTGATGAACAGCAATTTGCCGTTATCAGTTTATCCGCCGGTGTGCTGTTGAAAGTGCTCTTCAATATCCAATTGATTCATACCTTTGGTGCAAAAGGCGTTATTTTCGGTACGGCACTTGCTGTCGGGACAGCGGTTGCTTTGAATTTATGGAAGATCAAATCGGCTATCGGATTTCCGTTCAGACAAACGTTTAAACGTTTTATGCTTGTTTGTATTTTTTGTGTGTTCATGGTGGTTTCCATTTTAATCATTAAATTGATATTCGGTACATTTTTGGACTATGAATCATCGCGCGGAGCGTCCGTTATTATGCTTGTGGCAGGTGTTGCCACAGGCGGCGGTGTCTATTTATGGTTCAGTTACCAATCAACGCTGCTCGAACGTGTCCTGGGTGACCGGATAAGGATCCTGGATCGGGTATTTCGCAGGTAATGGAGGATATAAATGCGTTTGGATAAATTGCTGGCAAACAAAGGTTATGGGAGCAGAAAAGATGTCAAGGGACTGATTAAGAAAAAGAACGTAACCGTGAATGATCAAGTTGTCAAAGACAGCAGCTTCCATGTTGATCTGGAAAAAGATGTCGTAAAAGTGAATCATGAAATCGTATATTACCGGGAATATATCTACGTGATGCTGAACAAGCCATCCGGCTATGTTTCAGCAACAGCTGATGACCGGGAAAAGACCGTCATTGATTTACTGCCGGCTGAATATCGATTATTTAATCCCTTTCCTGTCGGCAGGCTCGATAAAGATACTGAAGGATTGCTTTTGATTACGAATGATGGACAACTGGGACATCAGCTGACATCGCCGAAAAAAGCTGCGGAAAAAACATATTATGCTGATATCAGGGGACATGTAACAGAAGACGATATCGAGCAATTTCGGCTTGGTGTTCAGTTGGACGATGGGTATATTGCCAGACCGGCTAAACTGAAGATTCTTCGTGCCGGCAATATGTCGCAAGTTTATGTAACGATTACGGAGGGGAAATTCCATCAGGTGAAGCGGATGTTTGAAGCAGTCGGGAAAAAGGTTGTTTATTTAAAACGGATCCAAATGGGGAACATAATGCTGGATGATAATTTGGAACCCGGGGATTTCCGTGAGCTGGAGGATACAGAAGTTGAAAGCCTGAAAAAGAGCCGCTCAAAAAAATAACTGACATATCAATGTCAGCTATGATTCCTTGTTTATGAGGAAATATTGACAGGTTTGGCTGTAGTTTTCCACTTACCTCTTACAGGGCTTTTTACCAGACCGTTATGTGTCAAAATACTAAGGTCGCGTTGAATCGTACGGTCGGTAGTTCCAAATTCTTCAGCAATTTCCCGGGTTGTGACTGTCCCTTTTTCTCTAATATAAAGATAGACAGCCTTCACTCTCGTCAGCATGCGGGATGTTGCATGATTCAAAAAACCACTCCCTAAGGCATATCATTTTCTGTGGTGCAACTAACTGAGCCGTTACATTAATATTACCGCTTTTCCGGTTCGGATAAAAGTAATAATTTCAATTTTGTTGCAAAAACAATAAAACTTTTTATAAAGTATACGATATCATGCGTAAAAAAATGAGGGATATGTATGAATTCGCCACATTATTTTATAGCGCTTCCGCTGCCGAATTTTCTCAAAAAGCAGTTGGCCGGATGGCAGCGCGCGTTGAGCGACAAACTGCCTTATAAACAATGGACACATCTGGACGATTTGCATATTACCCTGAAATTTCTCGGGCCGGCTGAACAGAATCAGCTTCAGATGTTAATGAAATCAATGGCGCAGATTAAACGTATCAGTGCTTTTTCATTACAGACTGAATCTTTAGGTACATTTGGCAATCCTAAAAAACCGCGTGTTCTTTGGGCAGATGTTAAACGTAAGGAAAAACTGTTTTACTTACAGGAGAATGTTGAGAATATAGCATCACAGGCGGGTTTTCAGCACGAAAAAAGAGTCTATACGCCACATATAACATTGGCAAAAAAGTGGACAGGGGGGATGAAAGATCTGTCCGACTTGAAAAAACGCTACATACGGCAGCAAACATTTGAAGTAGATCAAGTCGTTATTTACCGGATTCATCCAGAAAAAAACCCTAAATATCACGTCGCGGCCACATTCAATTTGTCGAGGGGAGAGGACGTTTATGGCACAGCTGATTAAGCTGGAAGATTATATTTCGCGATATGAATGGAATGCGTATCGTTATTCAAGCCAATTTATCCGGATAAAGCAAGATAACTGGAAAAGGCTTTATAACATGTGGCTGAATGATGATATACCGGTCAAGCCCAAAGAGGAGCCTGTTTCTGCATTTTCCAAATGGAAGTCATTTTTGAAATCGGGCAGAGTGAAGGAGGAAACCACAACACAGGAAGACTATTCCCTGCCGAAGACCGAGAAAGCGTTGAAGCACTATTTTCTTAATAAATTATTTCCGCTGCAATTGAAGTGGGCTTCGTCAACGGTTACGGATGTATCATTCATGGATAAAAATTATTATGAAAACAATCAGTTAAAATATTATCTTCAACGCTTTCCCGATACATATTTACTGATGTACTATCCCATTTTTAATATTAAAAATGCGCCGGTTGATGGTGACATCATTTTAATCAGTCCCATCGGTATTGAAATCATCCATATGATCGACAAAGCGCCAGGTACGGTCATTATGGCTGATGGTGAACGAACATGGCTGCTAAAGGATCAAACAAAAAAAGAAACAACCATGCTGAGCCCGACACTTGCCCTCAAACGCACAGAGCAAATTGTCAAAAGTATCTTGAGTCTGCAAGATATTGATTTCCCTGTCAGGAAAGTTGTATTATCCCGGACGAACGATATCGTATTTTATACTGAGCCTTATAACACTCGCCTTATCGGAAAACATGAATATGCAAATTGGTTTATCGAAAAACGTGAGCTCGTGTCCCCTTTGAAAAATCTGCAGCTGAAAACAGCGGCATCATTATTGAAAAACTGTCAGACGAGTTCTGTAAAGCGGCCAGAATGGGAAGACGATGACGATAGCTCATTCACAGACGATAACGGGGAAATCTGAATGTATATAAACCGGGTTGCCAACGTCATGGGAATATAAGTTTCGGTTGAAAACATAACGAATTTCCGATAATCTAATGTCATGTCTGTTTTTTTATATAGTATTTAAATATGGAATCTTATCATGATTTGAGGTATTTACAGTGAATTGGCTTCAGCAAGCAATCGGAAAAGAATGGAATATCACACCCGCAGGCGGACTGACAGGCGATGCTTATATTGCCAGTAAAGATGACCGTCGCTTGTTTTTAAAACGTAATTCTTCCCCATTTCTGGCAGTATTATCGGCAGAAGGTATCGTGCCAAAGCTCGTGTTTACAAAGCGGATGGAAAATGGTGATGTCATAACTGCTCAGGAATGGCTTGACGGACGCGAATTAAAGGCAGAGGAAATGCAGCATCATCGGGTAGCCGATTTGCTTCGAAAAATACATGGATCAACTGAACTGCTTCATATGCTGATGCGATTAGGCAAAAAACCTGTTACACCGGATGAACACTTTACTGAGATAGCTGCCAGGCTAAAGTCAAACGGCTTACTGGATCAATATGACGAGGTACGTGATACGATCCGTTATCTGAAATATATGCTGCCGGCTGCACGCAGCCAGCAGCCTGTTGTATGCCATTGCGATTTGAATCATAATAATATTATTTTAACGACTGACGGGCAGCTTTATCTAGTTGACTGGGATAATGCCATGATAGCAGATCCGGCAATGGACTTTGGTTTTATTTTAAAATGGTATGTACCAAAGGAAGATTGGGATGAATGGCTGGAACAATACGGTGCTTCCAGGGATAACCATTTGTTTGAAAGGATGTATTGGTATTTAATCATGGATGCCCTTTATTATTTGTCATGGCATTATGAGCGCAATGAGCTGAATAAAGCCCAAAGCCGGTTAGCTGATTTGCGGGATCTGAACGATTGTGTGGTGAATGCTATTCTACGTTAGTCTGCTGAATGGCATTTACCCATGTTTCGATATTTTCTCTGTTTGACAAAATATGTTCCTCGTCATTATGGGCAATTTCACCCTGACGTCCGTAATTATATATCTCCGGCAGCAGCTGAAGCAATTGTTCATCCGAAATGCTGTTGTTTGCCATCATAGCCTGTACCAAGCGCTTAATTTGCTGATATTCAGAAATCTCACCACAGCAATCTTCCGTCTGTTCTGTTAAAATATCATGCAATAGTTGTAATTGGTTGTGTGTTGTCAACGTCATTAAAATCACCTCAATGAACAGTTTTAACCAATGTGATAAATTCTATGCTTAGAGAGGTTGTTTGCACACACTTTTAGATAAAGGAGAAGTAAGAATGCGACAGCGTCATAAACCGTGGGCAAATAATTTTCTGAAAGAGAATACACATTTGATTATTCCGGATGTGTTGAAAAATAAAGGTAAGTGGCAGGAATTGTTCGGGAATGATAATCCGATTCATCTGGAAATCGGAACAGGGAAAGGCCAGTTTATTGCCGGGATGGCTGAACAATATCCGGATGTTAATTTCATAGGTATAGAACTTGCCAAAAGTATTATCGTAATGGCTGGCAGCAAAGTAAAAAAAACAGGGTGTAACAACGTGCGCCTTTTACATGTCAATGCTGCTGTCCTGACAGACCTGTTTGCGGAAAATGAGATCTCAACCATCTATTTGAATTTTTCCGATCCGTGGCCCAAAAAACGCCATGCCAAAAGGCGTCTAACCTTTCATACGTTTCTGGAACAATATCAGCATATTCTGCATCCGGATGGGGAAATCGTGCTCAAAACGGATAATCAGGGATTTTTTGAGTATTCACTTGTCAACTTTTCCCAGTTTGGACTTGAACTGAAGGAAGTTAACCTGGACCTTCACAGTGCAGAAGATCCAGAAAATGTTATGACCGAATACGAGGAAAAATTTTCGGCAAAGGGACAGCCGATTTATCGCTGCCGTGCGGTATTCACTTAGTACCCTGCTGCTAAAATCAGAAGTCCCGTGATTAGTACAAATAGGATTAAACTGTGAGAGGACTGGTGCGCCAGTCTTTTTTAAATATGCAATTGCAATCGTTTACATAAAGGACGGGATTCGCTAAACTAAATATATGGGCAAAGGAGGAGTCATAATTGGAAACAATGCAAATTGGACGGGCAAAACTGACATGGCTGAATGGCGGTGTGAATTTTCTTGACGGCGGCGCCATGTTTGGGGTTGTCCCGAAAGCTTTATGGGGAAAGAAATATCCATACAATGAGAAGAATCAGATTGAATTGCGGACAGACCCGATTTTATTACAAATAGACGGGAAGAACTTTTTAATCGAATCAGGAATGGGAAATGGAAAACTGACAGACAAACAGATCCGGAATTTCGGTGTGAAAGAAGAATCATCAGTAGATAAATCACTATCTGAATTGGGGTTGACCACAGACAATATTGATATCGTCTTGATGACGCACTTGCATTTTGACCATGCATGCGGGCTGACCAAACCCTCCGGAGAGGCTTATGAATCCGTTTTTAAAAATGCAGTGATTTATGTCTCTCAGGTGGAATGGGATGAAATGCGCAACCCGAATATTCGCTCAGCCAATACATATTGGGAAATGAACTGGAAGCCGATACAGAATCAGGTACAGCCGTTTGAAAATGAGCTGATTGTAACAGACGGCCTGAAAATGATTCACACAGGCGGGCACAGTGACGGCCATTCGATTCTTCTGTTTGAGGACGGCGAAAATACATGGATTCATATGGCGGACATTATGCCGACCCATGCCCATCAGAATAAACTGTGGGCGCTTGCCTATGATGACTATCCGGTTACATCTGTTCACCAGAAAGAAAAATGGATGGATTACGGCTATCAGAGCCAGGCGTGGTATACGTTTTACCATGATGCTTATTACCGTGCAATCAAATTTGATAAAGCGGGAAATCGGATTGATCAAGTGGAACGGGAACGGTATGAATATGGAGATGCTCGGTGAATGCTGGTAGTCGAATAGCTTATATACAGTCATGTTATGTTTTTGACAGGAATGGATGGCTGTATTTTAATGATTCAATACAGCAAAACGAAAATCCATATGAATTTTATGGTTTAAGTTTATTCAGGCTTTGATGATAAATAAAATGCACCGCATAATTGCGGTGCATTTTATAGTTTGACATAACTTATGCTGTTTCGACAGAGTCAATCACAGCACCTGTATCAACATCAATATAAAATTCGTATTGTTTGTTTTCACCGTCGATGCTGCGTGTGACACCGCCGCGGTAGGCGTTGTACAATAAGCCGTTTCTCTCGACTTCTTCGGGTTTCATGTAAATCCAGGAACCGCTGATCGGACCTTGCTTTTTAAATGATTCTTTTGCTCGTTTTAAGGCTTTCTCGGGTGTGATTTTCTGATAGCGGTCGAGCTGTTGTTTCACTAAAAATCCTGCCGCGATCCCAGCCCCGGCAGCCAAGACTGCATTTCTAGCTTTCATGATTTGGTCACCTCTAAATAATTTTTAAACGCTTAATTTACCTTTTATTATAACGGAAACGATCCGAAATAAAAACCGTTAGGCAATCGAATGGTGGAAAGAAAACCTCATTTTCCGTTATACTTAATTTATTACATATAGTGGAGGGAATACAGATGAAACAGGAAACGATGGATTTATTTAAAAATCTGACCGAACTTCAGGGTGCACCAGGTAATGAACATGCTGTACGCAATTTTATGCGGGGTGAACTTGAAAAATACTCGGATGAAATCATTCAGGACAACCTTGGTGGTGTTTTTGGCGTAAAAAAAGGGAATGGTCCGCGGGTAATGGTTGCTGGTCATATGGATGAAGTTGGTTTTATGGTCACGCAGATTACGAAGAATGGCATGATCCGTTTCCAGACTCTAGGCGGCTGGTGGAGTCAGGTATTGCTCGCCCAGCGTGTACAGGTTATGACCGATAATGGTCCGGTAACTGGCGTCATTGGTTCGATACCACCGCATAATTTATCACCGGAACAGCGGAAAAAGCCGATGAATACAAAAGATATGCTGATTGATATTGGGGCAGATGACAAAGAAGATGCGGAAAAAATCGGCATCAGACCGGGACAATCAATTTTGCCAATTTGCCCATTCACACCGATGGCCAATGAGAAAAAGATTCTCGCCAAAGCGTGGGATAACCGTTATGGCTGCGGCTTGTCCATTGAACTGCTGAAAGAACTGCAGGATGAAACCGTACCAAACGAGCTTTATTCAGGTGCGACCGTCCAGGAAGAAGTGGGGCTGCGGGGTGCGAAGGTTGCCGCTAACATGATTCAGCCGGATATATTCTTTGCACTTGATGCCTCCCCGGCCAATGACATGTCGGGTGATGAGCAGGAATTTGGTCACATAGGCAAAGGAGCACTATTACGCATATTTGACCGCTCGATGATCACGCATCGCGGCATGCGTGAATTTATTCTGGATACAGCCGAATCAAATAATATCCCTTATCAGTATTTCGTCTCACAGGGTGGCACTGATGCAGGCAGTGTTCACCTGTCCAACAGCGGTGTTCCGTCAGCGGTTGTTGGCATCTGTTCACGCTATATTCATACATCATCATCGATCATTCATGTGGACGATTATCAGGCCGCTAAAGATCTTCTCGTAAAACTTGTTAAATCAACCGATCAAAATACAGTTGATACGATTAAAGCGAATTAAGGGATTGAAAATGAACATTGTGATCGGATCCAAAAACCCCGCTAAAATTGCTGCAGTGAAGGATGTTTTCACACAGGATGTGGTGGGATCTGCCGGTGCCCCTTCACTGGTTCGCGATCAGCCTTTTTCCGATACAGAAACGAGACAAGGGGCGATTAATCGGGCTGTCGGCAGTCTTAAAACGGTATCAGCAGACATTGGTATCGGGCTGGAAGGCGGTGTCATGTACGTTGATGACAGGCTTTATCTATGTAATTGGGGTGCGCTCATTACAAATGATAACGAAATTTTTACAGCCAGTGGTGCGCGGATTTTACTGCCGCCGGAGATTGAAGATGAACTGAAAAAAGGCATTGAACTTGGTGACGTGATGGATGCATATGCTAAGCGGCAGGATGTCAGGAAAAAAGAAGGTGCGATTGGCATTTTCACGAATGACCGTATATCACGGAAAACGATGTTTGTCCATGTTGTGAAGCTTCTTCACGGTCAGTGGGAATATTGGAAGCAAAAATAAGAAAGCAGCGGTTTAAAGCCGCTGCTTACTGTTGTGACTATTCGTGCTTCTACTCATAAATATAACGCAATACATCAAGTGCCTGATCCACTGTCTCAACCGTCACATTTGCTTTGTTGGTCAGCTCTTTCAGCGGGTGAATTAATGATTCAGGCCGCACGATAATAGTTGGTTTATTCATGGTGATGGCGGCACTTGCATCCATCGCCGTGTTCCATTGTTTATATTTTTCCCCGAACAAAGCAATGACGACATCTGATTTCTGCATTAACACTTCTGTACGCAAATTATTGATGCTTGAAGCTGCATCATCTTTATACATTTTGCCGGGCTGTTCGCCGAGGATATCCTCCCCCACGTTATCGGAACGATCGTGATTTGTTTGTGGGGCGACAAATGTGAGCGGAAGATTTTTATCCTTGGCTTTTGATTTCAGCTCTTCCCGCCAATCATCATGAATCTGACCTGCCAGATAAACTGTCAATTCCATAAAAAACCCTCCAATGTTTATCATCTAAATTCTATCTTACCTGTTTTCATAAACAACGCAAATGAAAAAGTCTGAAATTCGACATGTCATTTTTAACAGAGTTTTTGAATAGACTCTGCAAACAATACGCTTGTCAAAATAAAAATTCATAGTATTATTATAGACTGAGACAAAAGTACTATTTTGGGGGAAAATACATTGCGAAAGTTAAAAAGCGCGGTTATAACATTGCTATGTGCGGTTATATTGACGGGTTGCAGCATGCAGTCCGAAGATGAAGCCGTTAAAAGCACTGAAGAAACCGCAGAGAAAGTCTTTAATGCAGAAAAGGCAATTGAAACGAATCAGGAGCTTGACGCGTTTTCTATGTACTTGCCGAAAGGTTTTGAGATTATTGAAGAAGACGCGAGCAATGTTATCATAGAAGATGGTGAACAGACATATATCGTGTTTTATAATAATCTGGAGAATCCGCTTAGTACATTAAATTATGAATCAGCAGCAGCCAAAAAAGATCAGGCATTGCTGTTTGAATCATTTGACGACACGAATAAGTTTGGGTATATCCGGATTTTGCCGGATGATGAAGAACATTATGAATTGCAGGCAGGCATTGGCGGGGTGAAAATTACAACTTACACCTCTAAATCGGACATGGAAAGCGATGCGGAAAAGATGATGAAAATCGCACGTTCGATTGTGGTGGACAATCAGGATTCAGCTCAAAACTAACCTTGTTCCATTAAAATCCGCCCGGTATCATAGTTGCAGCTGCCGGCTTATTTACTGTCCTTGTTGGATGCAGATAGCAAGATGATTGAATCCTGCCTGCATGAAAGATATGATAGACAATAGCGATGGAGGTTGATTGAGATTGACAACAATTGAAACGGAAGAGCAATTCAATGATTTTATAAAAAATGAAAATGTCGTTGCGGTTTTTTCTGCTGACTGGTGTCCGGATTGCCGTGTAATCGAACCGGTACTGCCGGAAATCGAAGACGCCTATCCGGATTTCACGTTTGTTGAAGTGGACCGTGACCAGTTCATTGACCTTTGCCGGGAATATGATGTATTCGGGATTCCAAGTTTTATTGCTTTCAAAAATGGTACCGAAGCGGGCCGGTTTGTCAGTAAAGACCGGAAAACCAAAGGTGAAGTCATGGCGTTCATGGAAGAAGTCAGCTGATAAAGGGGGAGACGCCAGCAATGAAAATGACCAGTCTCAAAATGAAAAAAATACTTCAGGATAGATTGTCGAACGAGAATTTCAAAACATCTTACAACCGGGATAAAGACACATTTCGCATTGAGTGGAAAGATACCAGGCAGGGGATGACTATCACACTGCCGAATGTCGTGTCAAAATATAATGAACGTGGTGAAGCAGCAATTGACGATCTGGAGGAACACGTGACGGAAGCGTTGCGAATCATGCACGAGGAACATCACTTGTCCGGCAAGGAAAAGCAAATTTTTCCGGTTATCCGCTCAACGTCCTTTCCGACTGAAACAAAGGCCGGTAAAACGCTCGTCAGTAAAGAACATACGGCTGAAACGCGAATTTTTTATGCGCTGGATTTAGGTAAGTCTTACCAGCTGATCGATGAATCGATGCTTGAGGAAGAAGGATGGACACAGGAGCGGATCGATGAAATTGCAACCTTTAATGTCCGGTCCTTGGATAACGCTTATAAACAAGATACCGTAGCTGGAAATGATTTTTATTTTGTGGCAACACAGGATGGTTATGATGCGAGCCGTATTTTAAATGAGGCATTCCTTGAAGAGATGCTCATCAATGCCAAAGGCGAGCTGGCGGTTGCTGTGCCGCACCAGGATGTTTTGATTTTTGCTGACATTCAGAATAAAACTGGCTATGATATATTGGCGCAAATGACGATGAAGTTTTTTGCAGAAGGACGCATCCCGATTACATCGCTGTCCTTTATTTATGAACATAAAACATTGGAACCCATCTTCATACTCGCCAAAAATCGTCCGGAAAAGAAATAGAAAGGATTGAATGACATGGATGTTTTTTACAACCATAAGGGTATAGGGGATGTCCTGATTGTTCCGCTTGAAGACATGGATCGTTATGATATCACATATGAAAACTATGGCGATATCACTAAGATAACGGATAAACAAGGTACGATTGCAGGCTACAATATCTTTAATGCATCAACGTATTTTGACGTAAACAGTATTGGAAAAATTACCTTAACGGAGAACATGCTCGGCCAGATGAAAGAAGCGTTCAGACAAAATAATCTGGATGATCCGCTTGATTTTGATTTGAGTCCGAAGTTTGTTGTCGGCTATGTCAGGGAAATGTCACCACACGAAAATGCCGATAAATTAAGTGTCTGCCAGGTCGATACAGGTGATGAACAGCTGCAGATCGTCTGTGGGGCCCCAAATGTTGATGCCGGACAAAAAGTGGTCGTCGCAAAGGTTGGTGCAGTCATGCCAAGCGGATTAAAAATTAAACCGACAAAATTACGCGGTGTTCCATCGAATGGTATGATATGTTCACAGAAAGAACTTGGCCTTCCGAATGCACCGGAAGAAAAAGGGATTTATGTACTGGATGATGCTTATTCGACAGGTGATCCCTTTGAATTTTAACATGAAAACAACCTGAGTCCATGGACAAGGGTTGTTTTTTTAACTACAATTTAGTCTATACATGCTAAAATAATGATAGTGGTCAGTATAAAGAAATGAGTGAATACATATGTGGGATCGATGGAAAAAGAAAATCAGCCATTTTCTTTTTAAAGAAGAAGAAAATGATGATCCGGCAGTGAAAGAGCTGAATCATAACAAACAGGATGTTCATACGCGCATGACATATCAATATCCTGACCGGAAATCATTTCGTTTTCCTGTCATCCCGGATCAGCCGAACCAGGGGGATGAATCGCAAATACCGGCATTTCGGCGTAAAAGAATCCGTGACAGACAGCAATCAGAGCCTGAACACAGTCGTGAGTCCCGGGGATCGCAGAAAATTTATAAACCGGAATCAGGAAAGCCATTTACGCCGACGGAGGTACCGTCACCGATTTACGGTTTTCAGAAACGGAATAAAGAGAAAGAAATTGAAGACGTGCCTGCATTTCAGCGAAAGCAGAATCATGCTAATCATGATCGGGAGACGACAATAGAAAAGTCTGTCCCAATGTCTGAGAACCAATCCGACCTGGAGGAAGCTGCAGATGATTCCGGGATTACTGTTCATCATGAAAGTGCTGATGGAACAGGCAAACAGGCTAATCGTACCCAAAATACCATAAATGACACGAAAAAACCGATGAATCGTGATAAAAGCGGCCGTCTGTATCGTGAACAACATAAAAAGCAGAGCAAGCCGAAAACACCACCATTTAACGTTCTGATGTCGGCTAATGATAAGCGGAATCAACAAAAAAATCGGAAGCCAATTCAAAAAACAGTCAACAAACAAGATGCCATTCAAAAAAGCGCGGTACCTTATCATTTATTGGATGACCCCGTCCAAGAAACGGCACAGGATCATTTATGGATGCAAAATCAGCGGCAATTACTGGAAAAAACGTTAAAATATTTCAATGTCCGCGCAAAAGTCGTCAATACAACACAGGGACCGTCTGTAACACGGTTTGAAGTGCAGCCCGAACTTGGAGTGAAAGTGAGCAAAATCAAAAATCTTAGTGATGACATCAAATTAAATATGGCTGCCAAGGATATCCGGATTGAAGCCCCAATCCCTGGAAAAAGCACAATCGGCATCGAAATTCCCAATCAGCATGCCCGGACGGTGACACTGCAGGAAATTTTTGAGAAGCAACGTTTTCAAACGAGTGCATCACCCTTGACGATTGGATTGGGATTAAGTATTGAAGGGGATCCGCTGGTGACCAATATCCAAAAAATGCCGCATGGACTTATTGCTGGAGCAACCGGTTCCGGCAAAAGTGTTTGCATAAACACAATATTAATCAGTCTTTTGTATAAAGCGAATTATAATGAAGTCAAGTTTATGCTGATTGATCCAAAAATGGTGGAATTGGCACCATACAATGGTATTCCGCACCTGATTTCGCCGGTGATCACTGATGTGAAAGCAGCAACTGCTGCACTGAAATGGGCGGTCAAAGAGATGGAGAATCGTTATGATGCATTTGTCCGTGAAGGTGTCAGGGATATCGAGCGATTTAATCAAAAAATGGTGAAACAGAGCCGTGCGGAAGACAAAATGCCGTTTATCGTCATTGTTATTGATGAACTGGCTGATTTAATGATGGTTTCACCGCAGGATGTCGAGGATTCCATCAGCCGGATTGCCCAGAAAGCCCGTGCCTGTGGTATACACTTGCTGCTTGCCACGCAGCGGCCTTCAGTTGATGTCATTACAGGGCTGATCAAGGCAAATATCCCAACACGCATCGCATTTAGTGTATCGTCACAAGTGGATTCCAAAACGATTATTGATACAGGCGGTGCTGAAAAGCTGCTGGGTAAAGGGGATATGCTGTTTATGGAAAATGGCGCAGGCAAGAGTGTCCGTCTGCAGGGAGCATTTGTATCCGATGAGGAAATTGACCGTATAACCGATTACGTGCGGTCAATGGCCGAACCAGATTATCAATTTGAACAGGAGCAGCTGCTTGAAGAGGTATCGAAGGATGATCAGGAAGACGAGCTTTTGAATGATGCTATTTCTTTTGTCATCGACCATAACAGTGCAAGCACCTCTCTCTTGCAGCGTCAATTTAAAATCGGCTATAACCGGGCAGCTAGATTGATGGATACCATGGAAAAAAAAGGCATTATTGCTCAGCAAAACGGAAGCAAACCAAGGGAAGTGCTTGTGTCTGCTTCACAAATGGAAAATTAAGTTGCTTGTTCAGTTGATGATCTTTTTATATTATAAGAAGGAATAAAACAGAAGAACATCAGTGGCAGCGAATGTATATATTAAAAGTAGCCCATACACTGGCAGGCAATAACCGATCATTTTTATCCCGCCTTAACGGGCAGGTCAGCCATAAACGCGACGTCCTCGAAAAAGAAATCCGCTTTTTTTCGTGCGATGTATCGCTGCTGAACCGTTCCTTGTCCTGTCACATTGTCGGCACTGGCACGTCGTGTACGTCTAAGTCGCCACTTTAAAACTTTAAGAGGATTAAGAAAATGAAGGCGGCAACTGCCCGACACACTGGTGATGGCTATCAAGTATTTATGGTTGATTCAACAACCCAGTTGACATACGTGATGAGTGAGTGTTGGGGATAACGCCCATCTCTTTTCAAATATTTTAATCGCCGTGATAATTTGCTATAATAGCAAAATAGTGATGAATTAATGTAAGGAAAGATTTGAGTTCAGACATAAATTTGGAGGTTCTTTTTTATGACAGCTTACCATTTTATTGGTATTAAGGGAACCGGAATGAGTGCACTTGCCCAAATTCTTCATGACTCTGGTGAGAACGTGCAGGGGTCTGATGTTGAGAAGCGTTTTTTTACACAAGAAGCTCTGGAAGAAAAAAATATTCCGATTTTCCCTTTTTCAGAAACGAACATCAAGGAAGGTTACACCGTTATAGCCGGTAATGCTTTTTCAGATAATCATCCGGAAATCAAAGAAGCGATTAATCGAGGTCTGACGTTTTATCGATATCATGAATTTTTAGGTGAATGGCTGAAACAGTATACAAGTATCGCCGTCACCGGTGCGCATGGAAAAACATCCACATCCGGTTTGCTGGCACATGTACTGGATCAATCTTATCCGATTTCGTATCTTATTGGTGATGGTACAGGGAAAGGACATGTGGACAGCAAATATTTCGTGTTTGAGGCGTGTGAATACCGCCGCCATTTCTTAAGTTATGAGCCGGATTATGCCATCATGACCAATATTGATTTTGATCATCCGGATTATTTCACAAGCGTTGATGATGTTTTTGATGCATTCCAGTCTATGGCTGAACGGGTGAAAAAAGGGATTATCGCTTGTGGTGATGATGAACAATTGCAGCAGATCCAGGCAAAAGTACCTGTAGTTTACTACGGTTTTTCCAGCACGAATGATTTTCAGGCGCAAAATGTAACCGAAACAGAGCATGGAACTGAGTTTGATGTGTTTGTACGCAATACGTATTATGATACATTTACCATTCCGATGTTCGGCGACCACAATGTGCTGAACGCATTATCGGTCATTGCCATCTGCCATTACGAGGATATTAAGGCAAATACGATGAAAGCATTAAGCAATTTTGAAGGCGTTAAACGCCGGTTTACGGAAAAAGTAATCGGAAATCAGATATTGGTTGACGATTACGCCCATCATCCAAGGGAGATCAGGGCGACGATTGAAACGGCGAGGAAAAAGTATCAGGATAAACCGATTACTGCCATTTTCCAGCCACATACATTTACGCGCACGCGCACATTTCTGCAGGAATTTGCTGAGAGTTTGAATCAGGCTGATCAGGTATATTTGTGCGACATTTTCGGATCAGCAAGGGAAGAAAGCGGTAAGCTGACAATAAAGAATCTGCAGGAGCTTGTAGATAACAGTAAAATTTTGGATATATCCAAAACAGAAGTTTTAATGGAACATCCGAACAGTGTATTGCTGTTCATGGGTGCAGGAGACATTCAAAAATTTCAAAAATCCTATGAAAGCCAGCTGGAAATCGTGAACAACAATCAGACGAAAAAAGCCTAGAAACTGAAGAGAGCCACCTGCCTGGCTCTTTTTGTAGTGAAAAAATATAGAAAACCTCGTACCGACCCTGTTTGTTAAGGATTTTTTTGATATATCTGTCGAAATTACCGTGGAAATCCGTTATAGTAGATGATATAGGTGGTTATTTGGTGTATTTGACTTTTTGAACAACCTCTATAAATGTAAGATTTGCATGTTTACACAACCATGATTGGGGAAGTGTGTAAGAAAATGCTTATCGATTCACATACACGCATCACCACACCGAATTATCGTCGAATACGAAGGAGCTGAAACCCTATGGAAGTCTTGTTGTACATTGCTGCGATCATAGCTGCCGCAGCGTTTGCAGTACTTGTAGTTTATGTGGTTATTACCCTGAAGGCGACACAGCGGACAATGAATAATGTATCAAATACGCTAGAAAACCTGGAATCCCAGATGCAGGGGATTACGACCGAGACGACTGAATTGCTTCATAAAACAAATAATCTTGCAGATGATGTCAATCAAAAATCAGACAAGCTTGATGCGTTGTTTGATGGTGTTAAAAGTGTTGGCAACACAATCAATGAGTTTAATGAATCAATCGGCAAATTGTCAGCCAATATCTCCAAAACTGCCTCTAAAAATCAGGAGAAAGTATCTGAAGTGCTTAAATGGGGCAACTCAATTGTTGATTTCTGGAAGAAGAAAAAGAAATAATAAATTGATGAAGGAGGAACGATGACATGGGGAACAGTGACAACAACAATAACAGTAAGGATTTTATGGTAGGGGCGCTTATTGGAGCGATTGCCGGCAGTGTCATTGCTTTATTGTGGGCGCCAAAACCCGGAAAAGAATTAAGAGGCAATATCAATGAAGGTGCTTTGCAGTTAAAGGATCGTGCCGGTGAATGGAAAGAAACGGCATATGAAAAAGGGTCAGACTGGAAAGATACTGCTTATCAGAAAGGCTCGGAATTAAAGGAAAAGGCGTACCTGAAAGGGTCAGATTTAAAAACAAAAGCAGTTGATACCACATCCAAGCTCTCACAGAGAACACAAGAAAAAACACAGGAATTGACTAGAAATTTACAAGATAAATGGAATGGCAATGACAGCAAATCGAAGCAAGCTGCAGCGGAAGCAATTGGTGAAGCCGCAGCTGAAGCCGAAAAAACCGAAACGAAATAGAGTCCGTAAGCGGGATAAATACAACGAGTCAGTGTTCATTCACTGGCTTTTTTGTATTCGCGAAATGTGGGAGCTGTAAAGTAATCCGTGCTGCCTGTAACCCCTTTTCTGAAAAAAATATAAAATATATGGTGACAAAGAATTCGTTTTTCGGTATAATGATGGCTAATTATTTAAATATTGGTCATAAAATAAGAACAACGTCATTTCGGGAGGGGTTAGATTGAGTCATGCGTTAGAGCAGCTGCGCCAACAATTGGATGGTGTAAACAACAAATTACTGGAACTGATCAATCAGCGTGCTGAGATCGTCCAGCAAATCGGTAAGGTGAAGGAAAAACAAAGTATTAACCGCTTTGACCCGGTAAGGGAACGAAAAATGCTGGATGAGTTGACGCAAAAAAATGATGGTCCATTTGAAAATTCGACCATTGAACATATTTTTAAGGAAATTTTTAAGGCAAGCCTTGAACTGCAGGAAGATGACCACCGCAAAGCATTGCTCGTATCACGAAAAATGAAACCGGAAGATACCATCATTGATATTAAAGGCGAAAAAGTCGGCGATGGCAATCTTCATCATATTATGGGACCATGTTCGGTCGAAAGCTATGAGCAGGTTGCGCAGGTTGCAGAAGCCGTGAAACAGAAGGGGCTTAAACTGCTTAGGGGCGGGGCGTTTAAACCGAGAACTTCTCCATATGACTTTCAGGGTCTTGGCGTTGAAGGTCTGCGGATTTTAAAGCAGGTTGCAGACGAGCAAGATCTGGCCGTTGTCAGTGAAATTGTCAATCCTGAACATGTGGAAAAATCATTAGATTACGTTGATGTTATCCAAATCGGCGCCCGAAACATGCAAAATTTTGAACTGTTGAAGGCGGCTGGTGAAACCAATAAGCCTGTACTCTTGAAGCGCGGAATGTCCGCAACGATTTCCGAATTTGTTAATGCAGCAGAATATATCATTTCGAAAGGTAACGGGCATATTATTCTATGTGAACGTGGTATTCGAACATACGAAAAGGCTACCAGAAACACATTGGATATATCAGCGGTGCCCATTTTGAAGCAGGAAACCCATTTGCCTGTCATGGTTGATGTCACCCATTCAACAGGCCGCAGAGACTTATTGCTTCCGGCAGCAAAAGCAGCTGTCGCTATTGGTGCAGACGGCGTTATGGCAGAAGTACATCCTGATCCTGCGGTAGCATTGTCAGATGCTGCCCAGCAAATGGATATCCCAACATTTGATAGTTTCATGAATGAACTTGATGCATACGCCCCACGTGCCAGTTTGCAAGGATAAAGCGAAACTCATTCAGCAGCATCACGGCACTTTTTGTGAGGAACAAAGGCTAAAAGCGCAACGTCGTGTTGCAACGCCTTTGTGACCTGCATCGTGCAGGCCCGAGCCGAATCGGACATTTAAGGACAGTTACCCGCCGTTTTTGGCGGGCTACTGTCCTCTTTATGCGGCGAAATTTCCAGGAAGTACTTTTACGTGGGAGGCGCCTATTCTCACCCGTTTCGCCTGCTTTCGGAAGTGATTTTGTCAGAGAGAAGTGCTCTCTCAGCCGTTTCGCTCGCTTTCGGAAGGCATTTCGTCAGAGAGAAGTGTTCTCTCAGCCGTTTTGCTCGCTTTTGGAAGGCATTTCGTCAGAGAGAAGTGCTCTCACTTGACGGCGCCCGATATTGTGGAATGCTTTTATCACGATAACCGGAAGACAGCAATGCAAAATGAGCTATCTTCTGATTTTTAAGGCTGATCTTAAAGGTCAGTCTTAAATTTTTTGTGTTTTTTTCCATGTTAGCGTATCATAATGGCAAAGAGAACGTTTTGGCAATCAGACAGGGAGGTAGATGAATATGACTGTAACAATATATGATGTAGCAAGAGAGGCAAACGTATCGATGGCAACCGTTTCCCGCGTCGTGAACGGGAACCCGAACGTAAAACCTGTTACGCGCAAAAAAGTACTGAATACGATTCAGGAGCTGGGGTATCGCCCGAATGCCGTTGCACGCGGGCTGGCCAGCAAGAAAACAACGACAGTCGGTGCGATTATCCCGGACATTTCCAGCATCTTTTTTGCCGAACTGGCCAGAGGTATTGAAGATATTGCAACGATGTACAAGTATAATATCATTTTAAGCAACTCCGACCAGAACAAAGATAAAGAACTGCAATTAATCAATGCCATGCTGGAAAAACAAGTGGATGGCATTTTGTTCATGGGCGGAGATATAACGAGCGAGCATGTTGAGCAATTTCAGACGTCATCAGTACCGGTTGTACTGGCAGCAACGTACGATGAAACCAATTCTATCCCGTCAGTGAATATTGACTATGAAGCTGCTGCATTTGAAGCAACATCATATTTACTTGATAAAGGTAATGAGAAAATTGCATTTATCTCGGGAATCGATGATACATTGATCAATCAGGACAAATATAACGGTTATGTACGTGCGCTTAAGGAAAAATCAATCAGCCTGAAAGAAGATTACGTATTGACCGGTGATTACTCATATGGTTCTGGATTGGAGGCTGTCAATCAGCTGCTGGCAATGGATGATAAACCAACTGCGGTTTTTGTGGCTTCCGATGAAATGGCGCTCGGGGTCATTCATGGGGTACAGGACAAAGGCTATCAGGTGCCGGGTGACCTTGAAGTGTTCGGTTTTGATAATACAAGACTTGCCACAATGGTTCGACCTACGCTGTCAACGATTGTTCAGCCGATGTATGATATTGGTGCAGTTGCGATGCGTTTATTGACCAAATACATGAATCAAGAAGAAGTAGAAGAGAAGAAAGTCGTATTGCCGCATCGAATTATCGAAAGAACTTCAACAAAATAATGTTTATGCCGATATAAAAGTTAACAAGCTTTTGGAGGACCTAGATTATGCGAAAAAGAGATATTTTGACTCCAATCGGTATTACATTGGGATTTATTATGATCATGCTGGCAATACTTTCCAAAGGCGGCACAGAGGGTGTCACTTCCTTTTTGGATATAGCTTCCATATTCGTAGTGATTGGTGGATTGGCAGCATCACTCCTGATCAACTTTAAGATGGACCAATTAAAACTGACTGGAAAAGTGATAAAAGAAGCTTTTAACCAGAACGATCAGCGGATTGGTGAACTGATCAGGATGTTCATCCGATTGGCGGATCGTGCCCGCAGAGAAGGGATTCTCGCCTTGGAAAACGAAATGGATGAAGTGGATGATCCGTTTATCAGAAAAGGTGTTTTGCTCGCGGTCGACGGGATTGAACCGGAAGTCATCAATGATATTATGAATGCGGAAATCACGGCAATGGAAGAGCGGCATTATAAAGGCCGGGTCATCCTTGAAAAAGCGGGGGAATATGCACCAGCCTGGGGTATGATTGGGACACTGGTCGGCCTTGTCCTGATGCTTAACAGTTTGACCGATCCGGCAACATTGGGCCCCAATATGGCAGTGGCACTTTTGACCACACTTTACGGTACTGTCATGGCTAATTTGGTATTTATTCCAATGGCCAATAAACTGGCTGCCAAAACGGAAGAAGAAATGTTTGTCAAACAAATTATCATTGAAGGGGTTATTGGTGTACAGTCGGGACAAAACCCGCGTATTCTGGAAGAGAAATTGAGCGCTTTTCTCTCCGATGACATGAAAGAAGAGACGGAAGAAGAAGCCGATTTTGCGGGAGAGAGCGTCAATGAAGCGTAGGCGGATAAGAAAGAGGGAGAGCACTGGTGCGCCAAAATGGATGGTTACATATTCCGATATGGTAACATTGATTCTTGTTTTCTTTATTCTGTTATTCTCTGTATCTCAAATTGATATGGTTAAGTTTGATGCGATTTCGGAATCGTTCAGAAACCGGATGATTTTTGACTTTTATCCATCCCCTGTACCCATGGAGAACCCGACTGAAAATACCAGCAACGAGGAAAGCG
Organism: Lentibacillus sp.; assembly: GCF_035301925.1. GTDB lineage: Bacteria > Bacillota > Bacilli > Bacillales > Amphibacillaceae > Lentibacillus. Next base: position 24,200 of record NZ_DATGTI010000120.1, read on the forward strand.
GGAAGAATTCGAATGAATTTGAAAATCCGACACAGCTTGAAAATATCAATGACCGGGATGGTGGGGAAGAGAAGGACTCACTGGATGAATTGATGCAGCAAGTTGAACAATATTTACAGAATAACGACCTGAGTAATGCTATATCTGCCAGCAGAACGGATCAGGGGGTTGTTCTCGTATTGCAGGAAAGCATCTTATTTGAGACAGGGGAAGCTGAAATTCTTGATTCCGGGAAACCATTTTTGAACAAAATTGGAAAACTGCTCACGAACATTCCAAATCATGTGAGGGTGGAGGGTCATACGGATGATCGGCCAATTTCCAATTATAAATATCCATCAAACTGGGAATTGTCTGGTGCAAGAGCAAGCAGTGTCATTCGTTACTTAATCAATGACAATGACTTTGACGAATCACGTTTTACGTCAGCCGGATATGGTGACACAAGACCGATAGCACCGAATACATCCGAAGCAAACTGGCGTCAGAACAGACGCGTTGAAATAGTGATCATGGAAAATAATAAGCAACCTGAAAATAATGAATAGCTTAGGGAGATGATAGCTGCAATCATCTCCCATTTCAATGATAATTATGGATGAATTTGCTTGTTCCTGGCATATTTCAGTGCACTTTCGAGGACTTTCTCATTTTTTTCCGTAATTTCAGCTCTCCTGGGAATATTCGGTATGATCGATTTATCATCATGCCAGGTATCAGGCAATGTAATAGGTGACGCCATTTGCCATTTCAATAGCCATTCAGGAGCAAGGGCACCTTTTTGAACATCCCCTGTCTTCATGGCACTCCAGATTTGCGCCCATGCACGCGGGACAACTCGCCACATGTCATAGCCGCCACCGCCCAGTGCAACCCATCGTCCATCGCAATACTGATGGGCTAATTCGTGTGCGAGCATTGGAATTCGTTCGAACGTTGCCATCGTGGTGCATAAATGTGTCAAAGGATCATTCAAATGCGCATCGGCACCATTTTGTGTGAGAATGACATCAGGACGAAAATAGTCGGCAATCTCTCTGAAAGCGCATTCATAAACCCGTAAAAATGATTCATCTTCCGTAAATGCATCGATCGGCACGTTAAATGAATAACCGTGGCCTTCTTTAATGCCCCGTTCATTTATCTGACCTGTACCAGGGAAAAGATATCTACCGGTTTCATGAATGGACAGTGTGCATACATTTGGATCATCATAAAAGGCCCACTGCACACCATCACCATGATGGGCATCGGTATCAACGTATAAAACTTTTAAATCATATTTTTCGCGAATATATTTGATGGCGATCGCACCATCATTATAGATGCAAAAACCGCTTGCCTTACGTTTAAGTCCATGGTGAAGCCCGCCGCCAAGATTCAATGCATGGTCAGACTCTCCCTGCAGCACGGCATCAACTGCGGTTAGAGTCCCGCCGACAAGATAGCTTGACGCTTCGTGCATATTTGGAAATACGGGAGTATCCTCCGTTCCGATACCGTATTCGATAAGTTCGTCCTCAGACAGGTTGTCGATGCCTGTTCTTTTAATGGCATTGATATAAACCTTGTCATGTACAAGTGCAAGTTCTTCTTCACTGGCCTTCCGAGGTTCTATGATATGTTGATTTGATAATAAATTCGTATTCTCCAATAATTCCTTGGTTAACAACACGCGTTTTTGGTTAAACGGATGATCCGAATGAAAATGATAGTCAAGGAATTTAGTCGAATAAACAAAAGCGGCGTGACATGTCATACTTTTGGCTCCGCTATGTTATTTGGCCACATCAGTTCATAGCCGGCATGACGCAAATCCTGTATGACAGGCAAAGGATTCATTGTCTGAATACGGAAGACAAGAATCTTATAATTCGGATCATCATTGTATGGATACATTAATACGGATGTGATGTTGGTTTTGCGTTCTCCAAAGACCGCTGCCACTTCCGGCAGAATCCCCGGCTTGTGAGGTACTTTAATCTCGATTTGAGAACTTTGTACGTTCGTTCCGGTTAACTGGATAAAGGTATAGAGCATGTCTTTTTCTGTAATGATGCCGATTAATTGGTTGTTACGGACAACTGGGAGACAGGCAAATTCCTTATCGT
>NZ_DATGTI010000121.1:0-6552 GCF_035301925.1 Lentibacillus sp.
ATGGTATGCGTAATGGTGACATCTTTCTCTTCGGCAAATCGCTCGTAAATATCGGTCATCCGGTTGGCGTCGATCACGGCTGCTTCATTTCCGGAAATGGCCATATATGATAGACAGCCTTTGCCAAGACGGACGAATTGATAAAGACTTCCGCCGTCATGCAGGTCAGCGATTTTCACCGGCTCCAGATGTTCACTCCAGGCTTTCATACCGCCTTCCAGGTCATAAACATTCGTGAAACCTTCTTCTTCAATCATTTCGGCAACCATCTTGGATGACCCGCCTTTGGCACAGACGACAATGACTTCCTGATCCTTATTCAGTTTACCCGCAACAGGATCAAGACCATCCAGCAGATTAAAATAGGGTTCGTTAATGACTTCGACACTGTCCCCTTCAATTTTCCAGTCATCAAATTCATCCGTGTTGCGGACATCCAATATCAGCGTTTCCTCACGATTAACGACACGTTTTGCAAGTTCGTTCGTTGTGATACTTTGTGACATGCTTTAGCCTCCCTTTGTTTAAAATGTCAGTGAGATGTCGGCGTCTTTGGCAAATTCAATGAATGATGCTGCGCCACCGACTTCAATCCCATCAACAAAATCGTCTTTTTCCAGATTCATAACGTCCATCGTCATTTGACAACCAATCATTTTAACGCCCATTTCCTGTGCCATTTCCAGCAAGTCGCTGATTCCCGGCACATTGGCTTTTTCAAACCCTTCCTGGAAGTGTTCTTTCCCTTCCGGCAGCGGCAGGTTTTTATGCGCTTCTTTATGAATCAGATTTAATCCTTCAAATGTGAAGAATATCCCCACCTCTTTATCAGATGCTGCGGCTGCGGTGGCAATATTGAATACTTTATACGCATCAAACATACCACCGTTTGCTGCAATTATCGCGACACGTGTGTTGTTATTTTCCATGATTGATTCCTCCTAAAAATTAATCGTTTGATTTCTCGGTTGGACCGTCCCAGTCGGACATGCCCGGTACAACATTTTTGACATTTTTAAAACCTTTGTCTGACAGCTTCTGAGATGCCAGATCACTTCGGCTGCCCGTACGGCAAATCACGTTAATTTCCTTGTCATCGTTGATTTCATCCATACGATCATCCAATTCGCCGAGTGGAATGTTGATGGCGCCCGGAATATGATGAAAGGCATATTCGGCTTCTTCCCGCACATCAAGAATCGTGATAGCTTCCTGACTGTTCACCTTTTGCCGCAACGTCTCAAGGTCCGTCACGTCATTAAATTTCTTTTCTTCTTTTGCTTCATCATCGCTTGCCTTTCTCAAGTAATGCTTGAGCACGCCGTCGTCTTCTTCCAGTGTGCCGATATACTGGTGGCCGGTACTTTCCGCCCACGCCTTGATATCGGCTGTGGAACCTTTATCGGTTGCCTGCACTTCCATGACCTGGCCCGGCTCCAAATTAACGATCGCTTTCTTTGTTTTAACGATCGGCATTGGGCAGGCTAGCCCTTTTGCATCCAATGTTTCGTTTGCTGTAATTGCCATATGAATACCTCCTTCTTACTTTTCAACGTCTCCATCCCAGGCGAGCATGCCGCCGTCCACATTGGTCACGTCATAACCCTGCTCTTCCAAAAACTCGCTGGCTCTTCCACTGCGTCCGCCCGAGCGGCAAACCATATAATAGTGTTTGTTTTTTTCAATTTCATCAAGACGATGTGGCACCTCACCTAGCGGAATGTGTTTCGCACCCGGAATTTTGCCTTGTACGACCTCATCATCTTCGCGCACATCAATAACATTGAAGCTCTCGTTATTTTTCACTTTTTTCGCCAATTCTTTCATGTCAATTTGTTTCATTCGTTGTCCCTCCTCATATTTGTTCCTCTGAATTCTGCTGTTAATAAAACTATTACGGGCAGGGGTATATAAAAGGTTAAATGAATAGGCTGATATTACCCTGTTCTGCTTCACCAACATATGCCGCAACACCGCCATAATTAATGTCATCGAGCAGTTCCTCTTTCTGCAGTCCGAGCAAATCCATTGTCATCGTGCAGGCAATCAAGTTAACATCCTGTTCCTGTGCCATCTCAACCAATTGCGGCAGTGGCATGGCATTATGCTTTTTCATAACTTTCTTAATCATTTTCTGGCCCATGCCGAGGTAATTCATTTTTGAGAGGCTCATTTTATCTGCCCCTCCAGGCATGATTTTCCCAAACATTTTTTCCATAAAACCCTTTTTAACTGGGGCATTATCTTCTTTACGTAATGCATTCAATCCCCAGAACGTATGGAAAATGGTGACTTCGTGATCATAAGCGGCTGCGCCATTAGCAATAATATATGCTGCCATTGCTTTGTCATAGTCGCCGCTGAATAAGACAATCGTTGTTTTCTTCTTATCAGACATTAAGATCCCGTTCCTTTCAATTGTTAAAATACATATACCTGTACGGGTATTTATAAAAGCAAGAAAAAAAGGTTAGCGATCATCACGTAACCTATTTATCATTCTAAGAGAATAACCCGCTACTGTCAACACCTTTATTTATCTGCTTTTAACAAGCAGATTGACAGCCTCTTTAACCAAATCTTCCGAGCTTTCACCTTCCTGCTTTTCGTCACGGATGCATTCGGCCAGATTCTGGCTGACAATTAGTGCAGCTGTACGGTCAAGGGCATTGCGAACTGCTGTCATCTGTGTAACAACATCGCGGCATTCCTTTTCTTCTTCCATCATTTTCATAAGCCCTCTGACTTGTCCTTCAATACGTTTAACACGGTTCTTAACATCTGATTCATATTGCATGATGGTCACTCCTTTCTTAATTCTTTCCGCATAAGATAACCAATAACGTTTATTCCTTTTTGTTTCAAAAATCGTGCGCCTATATTTTTACCTTCATAATCGGAGGCAACGATGACGACCTGCTTATCAGATGGTATTTCATGAACATACCGCCTCAGATAAGGTATGGGAAGCTGGTGTGCACAAGCGATCGGATCGCGGCAGGCCAGCTGAAAATCCCGAGTGTCGACAAAAACAATATCTTCCTGCTTATATGATACCGAATGTAACGGCATATTTCCAATACCCGCCACCGGAACATAGCGACGGTAAATAAATATAAATAACATGGCGAGTGCTGCGATTATTACCAGTTTCATGTGTTTCTCCTTCCAAATGAACTGATCCCATCATATACCCCGTAAGGTATTTTGTCAACATGTGATCAATATCACTTTACACCCCCGGGGGTTTATTGTATGATACTTTTATACCCCAAGGGGTAATTTGATAAAAGGAGAATGTGTTATGTCCAGAAAGATTTTGATTGTTGGTGGAGTCGCCGGCGGATCTACAGCTGCAACCAGGCTGAGAAGACTGGATGAACAGGCTGAGATTGTTTTGTTTGAAAAGGGACCCTACATCTCATTTGCCAATTGTGGCCTTCCCTATTATATAGGTGAAACCATCCAGGATCGAAATAAACTGCTCGTGCAAACCGTTGAAGGTATGTCTGCACGTTATAATATGAGTGTCCGTACGTCCAGTGAAGTAACAGCTGTTGACAGAAAAGCCAAATCTGTCATGGTCAAAAACGTTGATACCGGTGAAACGTATCAGGAATCCTATGACGACCTCATCCTGTCACCCGGTGCCCGTCCGGTTGTGCCGCCTATTGAAGGTATACAAGATGCTGAATCACTTTTCACCCTGCGTAACGTACCGGATACCGATCGCATAAAAGCTTATATTGACCAGCAGCATCCAAAACATGCTGTCGTTGTCGGCGGGGGTTTTATTGGACTTGAAATGGCCGAAAACCTGCACGATCGCGGATTGGATGTTACCATCATTGAAATGTCCAATCAGGTAATGGGGCCGATCGATTACGAAATGGCTTCGATTATTCATCGGCATCTGAACGATAAGGGAATTCAGTTAATTTTAGATGATGGTGTGAAAGCATTTGAGAATAATGGGAATAAAGTTGTGACAGGCAACGGTCTCGAAATCGAAACAGATATGATTCTATTATCCATTGGTGTCCGTCCTGAAAACGAGCTGGCGAAAAATGCCGGGCTTGCAATTGGTGAGCGTGGCGGCATTCAGGTAAATGATCTGCTGCAAACCAGTGATCCGCATATTTATGCCATAGGTGATGCCATCGAAGTCAATGATTATACGAACCAGCAGCCGACGATGGTGCCACTTGCCTGGCCAGCCAACCGGCAGGGACGTATCGCCGCAGATAATATTTATGATAAAAACACAACTTACAAAGGAACGCTCGGCACATCAATCGCTAAAGTTTTCGATTACACCGTGGCAGCAACCGGTAATAATGAAAAAACGCTGACCAGGCTGGGCATTTCATATGAAGTGGTTCATGTGCACCCAGCATCACATGCCGGCTATTATCCCGGTGCTGAATCGATTGCCCTAAAGCTTATTTTTGACAAGGAATCAGGTCGGATTTATGGGGCACAAGCTGTTGGCAAAGATGGTGCTGACAAACGGATTGACGTCATTGCAACAGCTATGAAAGGCGGTCTGACGGTGATGGACCTGTCAGATTTGGAACTCGCCTATGCACCACCGTATTCATCGGCGAAAGATCCGGTTAATATGGCCGGCTACACAGCCACTAACATTGTGGAAGGCATGGCAGAATCTGTCCAATGGCATGAAATTGATGCTATTACGGAAAATGGCGGCACATTGGTTGATGTCCGTAACCCGCATGAATTGGAGCAGGGATATATCGATGGTGCTGTCAATATCCCGCTCGATGAGTTACGCAGCCGTCTGACAGAAATTCCGGCTGGTGAAACGGTTTATGTCAATTGTCAGGCCGGCCTGCGCGGCTACATTGCAACACGTATCTTAGAGGAAAATGGCTTGAATGCCATTAATCTTGATGGCGGCTGGAATACGTATGCGGCCGCTTATGATAAATAAAAGCGAGCAGTAAATAATGCTGTTTGTATCAAACTGTGCCCTCTTATGTGAAGGGGGCAGATTTTTTTCAGCTAATCAATTCCTGGTTGGCTACTCTCAGCCTTTCATTAACGTGTTTGACGAAAGGCGCTCAACGTGCTATCTTTTGATGGTGATAATAAGTTTGCTCCTCCCCATTTTCCTATATCCTCTTGCCTCTCCTCAACAATAAGCTATTCTATATGAAAGGATTTTTTTATGACAGTACAAGAAGAAGTGACAAAACGACGGACATTTGCAATCATTTCACACCCGGACGCAGGGAAAACAACATTAACTGAGAAACTCCTGCTGTTTGGAAATCTGATCCGCTCGGCCGGCACTGTCAAAGGAAAAAAATCCGGCAAATTTGCGACATCGGACTGGATGGAAATCGAAAAACAGCGCGGTATTTCGGTGACATCCAGTGTGATGAACTTCCCGTACCAGGGTTATCAGGTCAATATTCTGGATACCCCCGGCCACGAAGATTTCAGTGAGGATACGTACCGGACACTGACCGCAGTCGACAGTGTCGTGATGATCATCGATGCGACAAAAGGGATCGAAGCGCAGACGATCAAGTTGTTTAAAGTTTGTAAAATGCGTGGCATTCCGATTTTCACCTTTATCAATAAACTGGACCGAGAAGGACGTGAGCCGCTCGAACTGCTGGAGGAAATCGAGGAAGTACTCGATATTGAAACCTATCCGATGAATTGGCCCGCCGGCATGGGCAAACGATTTCTCGGGACGTTCGACAGGCATGGGGAGCAATTCATCCAGTATAATGGGAATGAAGAAGAGACATATATCCCGTATGCAGATCTGGAAAAACCGGAGCATGAGGATTTGATTCGTGACGCGACCTATCAGTCAGCCAACGATGAGCTGGCACTGGTCGAGGAAGCGGGTGATGAATTTTCACTGGATGCCGTTCTTTCCGGGGAGCAGTCACCGGTCTTTTTCGGGAGTGCTCTCGCTCCGTTCGGGGTACAGACATTTTTTGACACATTCATTTCAATGGCGCCCGCACCAGCACCACGCAAATCAACTGAAGGCGTCATATCACCGGATAACCCGTACTTTTCCGGTTTCATTTTCAAAATCCAGGCAAACATGAACCCTAACCATCGTGATAGAGTGGCTTTTCTGAGGGTTTGTTCCGGCAAATTCGAACGGGGGATGAGTGTCAAACTGGCACGTACCGGAAAGCCGATCAAATTGGCACAATCACAGCAATTTGTGGCATCATCAAGGGACACTGTTCAAGAAGCGTATGCGGGGGATATTATCGGAATTTATGATCCAAACGCATACCAAATTGGGGATACATTATTGGAAGGAAATAATCTGTTCGAATATCAGGAACTTCCGCAATTCCCGCCTGAGCAGTTTCAGCACGTTACTGCCAAGAACGTCATGAAAGCCAAGCAATTTAAGAAAAACCGGGCAAAGTACGGCCCGGTCCTTTTCTCTCTTTCCAAGTTAGAGAATATCCGATAATTTGTATTCCTGTCCATGCACACCTTTATAATACTCTGGATACATCTCTCCTCCACATCGTTCACAGTTGAATC
>NZ_DATGTI010000122.1:0-25375 GCF_035301925.1 Lentibacillus sp.
ATGTGGTCGGTCATCTTATGAGCGGAGACCAGGCGGTTGTTTTCCAGGAAAAACACGGATGGGCGCAAACATATTATGATGGACAAGTCGCCTGGGTGGCAGCACACTACCTTTATCCGGCTGAAAACAACACAGCCGTTCACGTTATCTCTTCAGGCGGGGATCATAACACTGAGACACAGCCGGCCAAACCAACAGGAACGCTTAATGGGTATACCATCGTTCTTGATCCCGGACATGGCGGAAAGGATCCCGGTGCCATTGGTTTAAGAGGGACACTTGAGAAAAGTCATACCATGAACACGGTTTACAGTGTGGCTGAAGGACTGCGGAATGCCGGTGCCACCGTTATCCTGACACGTTCAAATGATACATATGTATCGCTTGAAGACCGGGTCAGTCTCAGCCATGACTATGCAACAGATGCCTTCATCAGCTTGCACTATAATGCATTCCCGCTTGAAGCAGTAAATGGCTTCAGCACCTATTATTATACAAACGGGAATGACCGCTCACTCGCGGCTACAATACAGTCCGGCCTCGAACAAAATATGGCGCTGAACAGCCGCGGCCTAATGCAAGAGGGCTACCATGTCCTGCGCGAGAACAGTGATTTAGCTGTATTGGTGGAGCTCGGGTTCATTACCAATCCGTATGATCTGTCCGTCATTCAGACTGCGGAACATCAGAGAAATGTTGCTGATGGGATTGTTGAAGGGGTTATGACGTATTTTAATTGATGTGAGAAAGTCGTCCATGGGGGCGGCTTTTTTACTTATTCAGAACACGAATTCCTTGCGCTGTGTAGAATTCGGATAACTTCCGCTTGATCAGGCTGTTAGCCAGGATTAGAATATAACTAAACTGGAACAGTCATCCAATCCATTCGCACTCGCCGTCATCGCAAGGATTTACGCCAGCAAAACCAAAAATGATTCCGACGCACGCTATACCTTCAAACGGAAACTTATGACTCAAGTTTTGCAGAGATTTTCCACTCAACATGAAGGCACCCGCACCTATCTATCAGCATTATTTTACTTCATCGATTATTTACTTCAAGTGCCGAAAGATTTATCCAAATATCTGGCGGGCCATATTATCCCGTATGTTGGAAAGGAGGTTGCACAAAAAATGCAGGCAGAAAAAAGAATCCATCACAAACATTGGAGGAGATTTTTGCTGAGTTGCGGTAGGAAGGCAGGGAAGAAGGCAGGAAAGATGCGTTGAGACATGTTGTTCAGAAGTTAATACGCCAAAATTACTCCGACAAACAGATGTGAAAATAACAGAATTAGATCTTGAAGACGTTATAGAATTGAGAAGAGCGTTAGAAAAATATACAGCAGACGAAACTGACCAGATATATCATATTACGATGGTCAGTTTCTGTCGCTATTTTTTATCAAGGTCATGACAAGGTCTTCCTTTTAGCATAAATCATACTCAAAATATCGTTAAACTCATGCGTTTCGACGTGATAACCGGTTGACGTAAGCCATTCCGTCAGCTTGGACTGGTCGGCATAAAATTCATCTTTTATGGCGTCGATTGCGTCATGATTGCCGTTTTCCTCAAAATGGCTGATCATATCGGAACGATGCTTTTCGTCGAGAAACATGAGATCAACAATGCAAATTTGGCCTTTATCCTTTAGCACGCGCGACATTTCTTCCAATGCGAGCAGTTTTTCATCATCTGGTATGTGGTGCAGTGCATAGCTTGATACAATGGCATCTGCCTGGTTATCAAACAAAGGCAGGGCCAGAAAATGGCCTTTACGTGTCTCAATTTCCGGATGCTTTTCAGCGCACACCTTCAGCATTTCCTCAGACTGGTCAACGCCAACGACTCGCACATTTTTCTCAAGAAATTTTGCGCCCAGATTACCTGTCCCAACACCGATGTCGACACAAACATCATTCGGCTGAAGTAAAGTTTCGGCGGCTTTGGACAGTGCTTTATCATAATCCTGATGGACATTGAACCAGTAACCGGCCATCTTGATATTCTGATCATATCCGGCAGCCTGATCATCGAAATTCCACTTGTCTTCCCAGTTTTTGCGCAGGTCTTTCATGCTTTTCAGATGCCTGGCTAAGGCGAAAATCGTCTCGTTTAGATCAGTATCATCAGAAGTTTTTTCAATCATTTGATCAATTGTATGGAGCATATCCCTTATTTCAGTCCATTTTTCGAACAGGGACGAGCGCTGGACGTTCAAATAATCATTCATGCCCATATCCGGGTTATCCAGAACACCTTTGATGACGTTGATAGGCATACCGACTTCGCGCAGTGCTAAAATGGTGCTGAGACGGAGCATGTCCTTATCTGTGAATGTGTGGTACTCATTTCCTGCTTCTTTTCGTGGTGTGATCAAGCCTTTTTCCTCATAGAACCGGATTGTCCGTGGTGTTGTATTTAACTGTTTAGCAACTTCTTTTATGTGCATGTGTTTCTTCCCCTTTCATAAACACTATAAACGTTGACGTTAGGTAAATGTAAAGGGAATATTATGTAAATATCATTGTTGCCTAGAATTTTCAAAGGGATGTGTACAAACGCTTTGGTAAATTAACGCGAATTTCATATTATTGATGCACCCTTTGAACGGAATCAAAATTAAAAAGGTGACATCACCATCATGACACCTTTTTATTCAACTGGTCTGTCTGTCTTCTGAAGTCAGTGTGACCGCAGTAAGTACGATAACTGTGACCGGGATGGCGATGACAACACTGTTTAGGATAAGGCGCCTGGCTCCGTGTTTCTTCGTCTCTACTCATAGATTTCAATCTCTGTCTCCGCTAACTGGGCTTGAATCAACTCATCCAGCTTTTCCCTGGCGTCAAATTGCAATGCTTGTTCGTTATAATTTGGGTGTTCAGCCCGGACGTCTTCCATGAGCTTGTCGATCAGCTTTTCAGCCTTTATGATGATCGCATAACGTTCTTTCTCCCGCGACCAGAACTCACCCCTATCCACTCCCTTAAGGGCACGGGTGTCTGCTTCTTTTGCTTCAACTTCCTCACGAACAGATGTCACTCGTCTCTCTTGCTCTTCTTCATCGGCCGTAATGCCTTCTTCGTCTGCAATGTCACGAATCATGTAATTGCGGATGAGTTCCTGGATGGCTGTTTCGGGGTACGGCTGCTGCTGAGCGCCTTCATCCCCGCTGCTCTTCAGCTCATAAATCAATGCCAGCCGCTTCATTTCATACGTTAAATCCTCCCCGGTTATCCAATCGTCACCCACTTCCGCCACGACATCTTCCTCATCAATCGCATCCATTGAAATCTGCCCATCTGTCTCGTCCGATTCATCGGAAGCTCCCGCCGTCCCCTCATCTTGCCCTATGTCTCCTTTTTCCGCTGACTGTTCCGTTTTTCCATCTTTTTCTTCGGCAGCTCCACTCCCTGCCGCTCCTCCCGTTTCCGCAGATTGTAAGCAGCCGAACAACCCAAACACTAATAAAAGCAATACGAGCCATTTTTTCATTGTGCCATACTCCTTTCAAACTGCTTTAAAAAATCCCCGGCAGCCAGTTTGTCAACTTTCCGATCATGCAAGAACAGCACATGTGTTGCAAGTTCACGCACTTCATCCATGTAATGGGTCGTAAATAAGAGACTTCTTCCGGAAGATCCCATCTCCCGCATCAGCTGCAGCACTTCCATTCGTCCAAATGGATCCAGACCTGAAGTGGGCTCATCCAAGACGATCCAATCCGGTTCTCCAAGGAGTGCGATGCTTAAACCCACGCGTTGCAGCATGCCTTTTGACAGCTGGCTGATGCGTTTTTCCCTATGTTCCCACATATTTGTATACGTCAAGACAACTGGCACATCGTCTTCAGATAGACGTATCAGCCTGGCAAAATAGCTGACATTTTCCTCAACCGACAACTGGGGATATAGCTGAAATTTTTCAGGTAAAAAAGAAAGACTACCCCGCCAGGCTCGTGCACGATGAACAGCCCTGCCATTGATGGTAATCGATCCTTTTTTCAGTCGGGAAAACCCGGCGAGTGCATTCAGAAATGTTGTTTTCCCCGCTCCATTCCTGCCGACAATCGCAAGACGCTCACCTGCTGCAATCCTGAAATTCGCTCCGCTGAAAATAACAGTGGAACGATACATTTGGGTCGCATTTTCGACTTTAATCATGGGAAACATCCTTCCGTTTCAATAGATAAATAGATAAACCAATCGCTAACCCAATCCACAATACCGCATTGAAAATCAATACCAGCCATGGTGATTGGAAGGTAAACTGCTCGTATAAGGCACTTAAATCGGAAAGCCGATAAACATCAAGCTGTACAAATAAAAAATATTGGACCGCATGAATCGGTGACAGAAAATATACAATGGAAAATGCCAATACATCGTCCATGGCAACAGAAGGCAGCCAATACATAAGCAGGAGATCGATTAAATAAATGAACGTTAACCAGATTCCGATGATAAGTCCGATTAACGTCAATTTTTCACTGATAACTGAACCCAAGAGTAAGCCAATCGCCATAAATATAGCTGCCAGCACCATAATCGAAAACAGAAAGACGGCAAATTCCTTCACTGTCAGGCTTCCGAACACGGTTTTGGCCGGAATCATCGCGATGATATAAGCGATCATGATAGTTGGCAGAAAGATTGCGAATAGCGAGATGAACTTGCGCAAAACGAACTGCTGAAACGTTATCCCCCTTGCCAGAACAATCGGCAACGTACGCCGGTTTTTCTCCATCGCCATGGAAAAAGCGCCATAGACCGTCGCGATGAGTGGCAGAAAATAAACCGACGTTTGAAAGACCGATACAATCCCCGTCCGAAGTGCAACCGGAACCTCCATTACACCGTACTGAAACAAGACAAACCAGGCGGATACCACAATAAGTACTGCTGTAATCACGAGTAATGAACTGCGATAAAATTCTTTCCACTCTTTTGCGATCATGACCAATGCCATTACCCCCTTCTCTGTTGACGCTTTTTCCGCCAATAAATGAAACCAACAATTCCGGCAGTCAATACCATGATCCATAAACCGAATGACGCGATGGACGCTGTTTCACGCTGTACATGAATCGGGTTCGGATCTTGAATGGTGCCCTTTTCCTTACCAATCAGCTCATTCCATTTTTCGTAAATCGTCAATGCAGGACTGTGCAGGAAAAGAACGCCAAGCGGCTGCTCCGATAATACCTCCCCAAACGCGGATGTATGAACATAGGCGTTATCAGCAGTCCCATCCTCATCAAGATCAATGACGTTATGATCAGACCAGGCATTCCCGGTTCCCTGCACACTCCATTCGTTATCATCCTCGCCGTCATTCGTCGTATATTGCAAATTATTTTCTAAAATATGATTCCCTGTGAATTGGTTGTTGATGGAGCTATTCCAAACATCAAGTCCAATCTGGTTATTCGTGATCACATTACCTTTAAAAAAATTCCGGTTTGACTGGTCCATGAAAATCCCTTTTTGGTTAAAATGGATTTGGTTATTTTCAATCGTTGCGTCATTCGCCGTCTGTAAAAGAATGCCAAATGACTGCAGGTTGTGATGATCATAAAATTGGTTTCCGGTTAAGGTAATATTGTCCGAGTACATGATGGCCGCGCCACCAGTATTCTCAAAAAATTCATTCTGATGAAATGTATTATCATCCGAATACATGTAATGAAGGCCATAGCGATGATTCGTAATACGATTGCGGTCCACCTGATTATCTTCGGAAAAGGAAAAATACACACCGTCTCTTGCTCCGTCAATCGTGTTATTTCTAATGATATTATCTGATGAATGAAACAAATGAATCCCGTTGCCGCGGCTCGATTGTGTCAATTGCTGATTGCCGATAATGGTATTCCCAATCAGCTCATTGCCCGTATTTTCACTTAAATAGATCCCATGCAGGCTGTCTTCAATCGTTGTATCGATCACCCGATTATCATTCGAATAAATTTTAATGCCGGCATAATCATAATCCAAAATCGAACCACTGTTTTTAACAGTCACGTTTTCAAGTGTGATCCCATCATGGTTCAGCGTTACAACATTACCGTCCCCGGTTCCGTGGATGACCGTGTTTTCGGCACCTTTGATGGTAACCGGTTTATCAATGACGACATCCTCATGGTACACATGATTTTCAAGCTGAATCGATTCACCCGGTTCGGCTGTTTCCAGCAATTCCTGGATTGAAGCCTGTTCGTCTGCCATCGCACTTCTCGGAAAACAGATGAAGGCGAAACCAACGATCACGAAAATGGCAGCCAACTGTTTACGCATGACGTTCTTTTCCTTTCCAGAGAACGAGCAGCATTAAAATGATAGCAACGCTGACGAATCCCGTGCCATAGGAAAAGAATGAAAATGTTTCAAAATTGGCCAGCTGATTTGTTCCGAAAATGGGCGGGGTGAACGGTTCAATTTCAATCGGCGCTGATGGTGATAAATTCGTTCCAAACGCGTTTAGCCAGCGATAAATGTCATAAATACCAAGCGCACCCAATGCCAGCACGATCCCTGTCCAAACAGCCAGCAATGTGCGGCTTCGCAAAAGTGCGACCACCATGGTCACAAGTGCCACCGCACCGACAATGTAGACGAGAAATGATAATTCGGGAAATGACGCTTCACTGAACTGTTCCATACCAATATAATGGTTCAGGCTATTAATAATATCGATATCACCTTCCATCTTGTTGGGATAGACCCACATATATAAGCCTTCCTGATATTGCGGCGCTATCAGCCGAAGCCCCCACCATGGGAAAAATATCGATGCGATAAAGCAAAGTGCTGCGACGATTAGCGCCATCACGCCTTTCGTTTTAATGCGTCCCATCTGTCACGCCTCCCTTTCATGATCGAAGGCAGGTTTTCCGGGAAGACCCCGCCTTCTCTTTTTTAAATTGTTGGGCGAAAACCGACAGCCCACAAAGCTGGCGCGAACCGGACTAATAAGCGTTTCACTTTTCCCTGGATTAATGGTAGTAAACCCGCCAAAAAATGGCGGCTAACTGACCCTAAATCCCCGATTCTGTTCAATTAACATTCAGCGGGGAAAAAGCGCCCCGCTGAATGAGATTTCGCTTTATTCCGGTTCGACTAAAAGATAGCCGGTCATCTCCTGGTGCAGTGCCGAACAGAAATTGGTGCAATAAATCGGGAATGATCCTGACTTATCAGCTTCGACTGTCAATGTTTTCGTATGACCTGGCTGAATTTCAAAGTTTTCATTATAGCCATTGATGCCGAAACCGTGTGTAATATCTTCATCCCTGTCAATATTGGTGATATGGAAGTGGACCGTATCGCCCTCTTTCACGTTGACCACATCCGGTTTGTCACTCTCTGCGTCAAACACAAATCTTGACCGTAACGCGACACCATAGACGTGCACCTCATCGCCATCCCGCTCAATATGGGCTTCTTCCTGACTCCAGACAGCATTCTCCCGGTCTTCATCTTTCGCCGCCACTTCAGTTGTTTCAATCTTGTCAGCACTGATTATCTGAGAATAATGCGGTTCAGGCTGTGATGGGGCGTTACCGACGACTTCCATTTGTTCACCGCTGATATCAATCAGATCCATGCTTTCCGGGTGGGAAGGTCCGACGGAGAGATACTGATCCTTGGCAATTTTGTTCAATGATACAAGCCATTTGCCGCCCGGATTTTTCGTATCTCCTTCGACAGCTGCCAGATGCCCAGGTGAATAAGCAACATCCACTTTGTCAATGACTTTTCCGGAGTCCAGATTCCATTTGGTAATTTGCGAATCGATGAACAAGGTTGTATAAGCATTGCCTTTATCGTCAAACTGCGTGTGCAAAGGACCCAGGCCAACCTCAACTTCCTTATCAATGACACTATCGTAATTAAGAATAGGAAGGCCTTGTGCTTCACCTTGAAAATCTTCATTTTCGATCGCTTCCAATGCTTGCTCAACACTGTACATGGATGTTGTCGGCGATAGTTTGCCATTGGCGATAAAATGCTCGCCATCAGGTGTCATGTCCACACCATGGGGTGATTTCGGTGCCGGAACAAGATAGACGGAACCCGGATTTTTGACAGGATCGAACATTTTGACTCCATTGACTTCCTCAAAGTTGCCATCTTCCACTTCCTTGGCGATTTCTTCCCAGTTGAACATCACAATATAGTCACGGTCGTTTTCGGATGCATTGATCTCCAGATTGGTGACCGCTTCTTCGGTATTATAAGTGGACAGAAACCCCCAGCCGCCTGACGTGCCTTTGCCGGCATCAGACAGGTCATAGCTCCACGGTGGCAGCATGACCTGAAAAGCGATCTCCAGCTGCTCGTTTTCAAAATCAGGTTCGACCGCTGTCATGACACCTTTGTACTTCTCACTGTATTCATCCAATCCGACAAATTCATCCCCGATTGGTACACTAAAACGGGTCGGGAGGAAAAAGTATTCGGAATCGGGCGTGACAAATGCGGCACAGTGAGGACCGGCTATATTGGGTATTTCCAGCATATCGGTCGTTTCAAATGTTTCCAGATCGACATACGCGGCACGGTTGTTTCCCACATCCGTTGCAAACAGTGCCCGCCCATCATATTCTGCATCGGTCTCTGAAATGGCTGGATGGTGAAAATCGCCCCACTTATAGCCGTTCAGCATTTCCTTTGATTCGTCCTCAAACCCATAACCTGTCGCCGGATCCGGGCTGAACACCGGCACTTGCCGGATCAGACGCATAGATGGCAGTCCGTATACAAACAATTGACCTGAATGACCACCGGATGCCATCATATAGTAATCATCATGTTCACCGGGCGGCACATAAACTTTTTCGGCATTTGACTTATTCTGCTGGTCGGCATCGGCAGTGTCAGATGTTCCACCCATTCCGAATATCAAAAAAGCAACAAGCAATCCTGCCGCAATCCCGGCAAACCCTGACAGAAGTTTAGCTGGTTTCATCATGAATTAACCTCCTTATTCCGCAGCTTGTTTCAGCGCTTCAATAATGGCTTCCCTTTCCTCATCTTCCAGAGGATTATCACCGATCACATCAGACATGACCGCTGATGTCGGTTCCTGCAAAAATTCTTCTAATGGCCTTCCATGTTTCCCTTCCACCTCATTAAATGCATTGGAAAGGTCGGGACCTGTTGTACCACCCTCAGCGCCGAGTGAATCAACAGCGTGACAGGACAAACAATTATTTCGATTTAGAGGTTCCGCGTCAGCAGGTACGGTTGTCTCCCCTTCCTCTGATGTATCGTCATTAGCTGATTCATCGCCTTCAGATGATGTCTCCGATGTTTCACTGGTCACGGCGTTATCCTGCACTTGCTCATTCGTACTGGCCGTGTCATTACCGCCATCAAAGAACAAGTATCCGGTTGCAAACGCCACTACGAAACAAGCAACGAATAAAATAATATTTGTCTTCATGTTTTTCCACCTCCGCCACACGTTTTAGCTTTGATTTTAGGAACGGTCGACCCCAAAGTGTTGAATCACGATTCATCTCTCATTTCCAATACAGCTGCTGTATGTTTCATTATAGACGGTTTCATCTTTGGTCTATGCGAAACTGGTCACCATGAAAATGTGAAAGATTTGGCATTAAAAATGCGAAAAAATGGATATAACTTTTTGCCCATAAAAAAGCCAGACATCCTAAATGCCTGGTATCACAACGTTTATAAGCATTTGTCCATGAATGATGGATGATGATTTACCGTCCGTTCATTGACAAAATTTCGTCACACTGCAAAGGGGAATGATAGTTGATCGTTTATTTACGTATCAAAAAGATGGCTAAGGTGTCTTTTCACTCACTGTTATGGAGCCGTCCTCTACCTGCAGTGCCGTCAGTTTTTTTCTTCTTTAAGCAGTTGGGCACACTAAAAATACCAGACATTCAAATGCCTGGTATTTTTAGTGTGATAGATTTTTATGTACTTTTGTTTATAAAATAGTCCATGTCATGTACAATGATATGTTTTCCATCCATCGATATAATATCGTCTTGCTTTAAATCACGGTATACATGTGAAACAGTTTCCCGGGTGGTTCCGGCAACTTTGGCAAGTTCCATCATGGTTACAGGGATATCCACATAATAGCCTTCTTCCGTTTCGATCGAAAAGTTTTTAACTAAATAGCCGATGGATTGTTCCACACGGTCAGTTGCAAAAGAGGTCGAAACGGTCTGCAAGCGATCCTGATGCCGCTTTGTCAGCAAATCCAAACGCTTTAAAATAAAATACAATTGGTCATTTTTATCCCTGATTAATGATTCAAAATGTCCGGTAGGAATATAATAGATGTCAATATCGGTCAAAGCATAGGCAGAATATCGGTAGAATGTTTCGGTGAATAGCCCCACATACGGAAAGATATCATTAGGTTTGATGTAATTGATATAAAGCATTGTCGCGTCAATGTTTGTTTTTTCCAGCTTGACATATCCTTCTTTTAATAGGAATATCCTTTCCCTTGGGTCACCTTCTGTAAACAATACCTGATTCTTCTTATATGTCCGTCTAAACAGCAGTCGTTTCACTTCACTCAGGTCTTCTTCACTCATGGAAGAAAAAATTTCAAAAGAGCTTAAATCCACATCAGATATATTTGCATTTGCGAACACGCATATCCCCCCCTAACCCAACGCGTCCATGTTACTTTTATCATACTGTTTTGAAACATGCCCTTCAATAAGCTTCAGGTGATTGTTGGAAAAATGTCAAACTTCTCGTTTAAGAGGTGGATGCGAAGTAACGGTACCTCTTTACATGTTATACTGGACATGATTCAGAAAAAGCGAGGTTTTATTTATGAATGCTCAATTACAGGAAGTAGTCAATGATACCCGCGAGATGCTGGGACTCCATCATCACGAGCTGGAACGGTATCATTTTTTTCGTGAAACGAATCATCATAATGAGACAGTGTATATTTTAGGCATGGAATGGTTTCCGAATGGTGTGGAAAGTGATGAAGACGGGCTCAACCCTGAAGGGACAGCTGTTGTGGATGTGAACTTTCATACGCGGGAATTAAGACAGCTTGTATTTGTCGGGGGTGTCAACAGTGCGGACAACAGCTTGTATCCGACGTCGGCGGCAAAGGAAGATGTGATTGAATGGATTGAAGCGGTTACCGGTCTGACATTTGGCCGGCAATTCCTGATCGCACGTGAGGAAGAGCAAGTGCTGGAATTCGAGGCGGCGGTTGATAATATTCCGGTATCCCCCGGTGGCACGATTCATGTTGAATTCAATGATGATGATGTGATGAGGTCATTTTACATTAACGGGAGTTTTCCGGGTGAGGAGCAAATCGAGTGGGAGCCGTTTGCGCTGACACCGGACAAGTATGAACCGACGGCAAAAGCACAATGCCAGCTGCTGGAATTGCCTGACGAGGAACAGGAAAAATGGGTTCCGGTATACGGAATCGAGGAAGTGTTTTTGACAAATGATGCTGAGCGGACGATCCCGTTTACGTTCGGTGAGGATCACAGTCCGTTTGTGGCGAAGGATGACGTCTTGCAGTGGGATGCGCCGTTGGAGGGTGAGTTTGAACGGAAAGAAATAGACCTGTCAGCCGAAGTGACACTTGAGACGGTGTTGGAGAATGCACCGCATCCGGATACGTTTCCGTTATCAGATGCTGAAATTGCAGCGTGCGAACGGGAAGTCCTGCGTTTTATGCGACTTGTTTATCCCGACGAAAGCAGCAAGCGGCGACTCACCGGATTTTATCTGAAGGATGGCTATATCAAAGCTGAAATCAGACCAGTAAAAGACGCAAAAAATGTACTTGATATTAAAATAAATCTGCTTATTGAACGAAACACACTGACTGCGGTTAATTATTTTGACCAGGACAAGCTATTCGAGGCATTCAGGCATTTTGCAAATTCGGATAAGCCGACTCTGTCACTGGAAGAAGCTTTTGATAAACTGCGCGGGTACCTTGAGGTTGAACCGGTTTATGTGTATGACAGCGGGATGGATCGCTATATGTTGTGCGGGAAGGTGGACTGCGCATATGGCGTGAATGCAGAGACTGGTGAGGTTATGGCACTCAATGAAATGGGATAGCCGGTGCGCTTGAGGCCGCACCGGCTGTTTTTTGCATCTGAATTTGTGAACATCGGGCACTTCTCGTGTGAACTTCGGGATTTTCGGGCAAACATCGGTGTTGAATGACTCAACTGTGAACATTTCAGCGAAGAATCGGCCCTTTCGTCTCATCGAACACAACCCCGCCAGGGCTGCACAATACGCCTGACCCCATGCGACGTACTGACTACAAATCGTCAAATCCGTTCAAATCACTGGTCTTCGTATACTGCCGTGATTTTTGCTCGAAAAAGTCGGTCTTGGTGCCGTCAAAGTTATCAGCATACGCGCGGATCCATTTCATCGGGTTCTCCGTATGATCGGGGTAGATTTCGCTCAGACCCATCATACGCAGCATTTTGTTGGCGCGGTACTTGATATAGCCGGCCATTTCATCGAGATCAATTCCGTCTATATCAGCGAGTACATAGCGGGACCATTCGATTTCCAGATCGACCGACTCACGGAACTGGTCGTAAACCCAATCGGCAAATTCTGCTGTGTTTATATCCGGATTTTCGTTTAGTGTCGCTCTGAATAATTCGGCAATAAAGCGGCCATGTTCGAGCTCATCACGGTTGATGTAGCTGATCATCGTTGACGTACCGACCATTTTATGTTGGCGGGCGAGATGATAGAAAAACGCGAAACCCGAATAGAAAAACATCCCTTCCAAAAGCGCAGTATAAACACAAGTTTTCAGGATATTTTCGATTGACGGTTCCTCGACGAAAGCATTGTATTGCCGCATGATGGTGTCATTCCGTTTCAGCAATACCGGGTCAGTGCGGCCGAGCTGAAATGACTCATTCTGTTCATCAAGTGAGACAACCGAAGACAGGACATATGAATAGCTTTCATTATGAACCGCTTCCTGCTGAGCAATGACCGCCATGATCGACTGGACAGATGGATCAGTCGCATAAAGTGACAGCAACAGTGCCGTCCGGGTCTGCGGAGCGTCCAGTGTTGACAAGAGACCAATGATTTTTAAGTACGCATCACGCTCCTCATCCGTCAGTGAAGCAAACTGGCGCAGATCATCGTTCATGTTGATTTCATCCGCCTGCCAGTAGTTGCCGATGAGTCGCTTATACATTTTATACCAGTGCGGATAAGCGATATCGTTCCAGTTTAAAATACCGCTTGATTTACCGCCAAATAACGCTGTTGATTTGTTCGGATTGATCGGTTCCAAAGTTTTCGCTTTCTCAAGCAAGCCTTTTGACATCATGCAGCACTCCTTCCAGCCATTCTATTACCAATTGTTCCTGCGATCCACGTGGTGACTGTTCAATTTTCAGACCGTCCCATTTGCTGTTATAAAATTTAGCCAGTTTGACGACGGCTCTGCAGTAAAGTTCATCACCGCCGAATTGGGTTTCCCCTGTGCCGAAAACGGCGACATTATCCGGTTTATAGCCAACTTCCAGAACAAAATCTTTCACCTCATCAGGGGTCAAGCCCATTTCCCAGGTGAATGTACCGATAAAAATCAGATCATATGCAGACGCGTCTACCGGCGGATCGATGCCAATCCGGTGCATGTCCGCCGCCACGCCATCTGACGACAAATGATCAGCTATCAATTCGGCTGTTTCCTTCGTATTGCCGCTGTATGATAAATAAGCAATCAGCGCCTTCAACTTTGACACCACTCACATTCTTCGACATCATTGGCCGTTGATCTGACGTAATACGTCGTTTTCAGGCCTTCCTTCCATGCCTGCAAATGTAAATCAAGCAGTACCGATGCCCTGATCGTGTTCGGCACATAGAAATTGAACGAAATGCTCTGGTCGATATGCCGCTGCCTGGCTGCATTCTGCCTGACCGACCAGCGCTGGTCCAAAATATACGCGGACCGGCGGTAAACATCGTACGTGTTATGATCCAGTTCCGGTGCTGTAAACGGAATTTTGAAATCCTTCTTTTCTTCAAAGTAAAACGGCTTGAACACCGGGTCAATACTGGCAGTTGAACCCGCAATCATAGCTGTTGAAGAATTGGGGGCGACCGCCATCAGATAGCCGTTACGGATGCCATGTTCCGCCACATCCCGTTTCAGCTGCTCCCATTTGTCACCGGTATAGCCTTTATCATCAAAATAACGCCCTGTCTGCCACTTGCTGCCCTCGAATGTCTGGTAGTTGCCTTTTTCCCTGCTCAGTTCCATGCTCGTTTTAATCGTCAAATAGGCAATTTTTTCATATAGCTGATCGGCGTAATCGACTGCTTCATCCGACTCCCACCGGATCTGCTTTTTCGCCAGCAGGTGGTGCCAGCCAAACGTACCAAGTCCGATGGCACGATATTTTTGATTGGTCATCTGTGTCTGTTTGAGCGGCAGTGTGTTAATATCAATCACATTATCGAGCATACGGACCTGGATTTTGATGAGCCGTTCCAGCACCTGATCCGGCACAGCGCGTCCAAGATTGATTGAGCTCAAGTTGCAGACAACATAGTCACCGGGCTTATATTTCTTCACAATGGTACCGTCCGCTTCGGTTATCTCGTCCAGAAATTCCGTCGGCGACTGATTCTGCGTTATTTCCGTACACAAATTGGAGCAATAAATCATGCCTTCGTGCGGATTGTTATTTTGCCTGTTCACCTCGTCCCGGTAAAACATGAATGGTGTGCCGGACTCCAATTGCGATTTCATAATCCGTTTCATAATGTCAATCGCCGGAACGACATGCTTAGTGAGCTGGTCAGACGCCACGCATTCCAAATAGCGTTCGCGCCACGATCCTGCCCCTTTTTCCTCATCATAAAAATCTTCAAGCGAATACCCCATTACCTGACGCACTTCATGCGGATCAAACAAGTACCAATCGCCGCGCTTTTCCACCTGCTCCATGAAATAATTCGGCAAAGCGACACCTGTGAAAATATCGTGTGCGCGCAGCCGTTCGTCACCATTGTTGAGCTTCAAGTCGAGAAAAGCCTCAATATCGGCGTGCCATACATCCAGGTAAATAGCGATTGCACCTTTGCGCGTCCCAAGCTGATCGACGCTGACGGCTGTGTTGTTCAACTGCTTAATCCACGGCACGACACCACTGGACATCCCTTTAAAGCCTTTGATCGAGCTGCCGCGGCCACGGACTTTTCCCATGTAAACGCCAATCCCGCCACCGTTTTTGGACAGCTTGGCAATGTCAGTATTGCTGTCGTAAATCGACTGCAGGCTGTCGTCCACTGTATCGATGAAGCAGCTCGACAACTGGCCGTGTGTTTTGCCGGCGTTGGTGAGGGTTGGTGTCGCAACCGTCATATATAAATGACTCAGTGCCCAATACGCTTCAGCAACATGCTGGCTGCGATATGCCTGTTCCTCCTGCTGCATCAGGTGCATCGCAATGATCATCCAGCGTTCCTGTGGCAATTCATAGATGTTTTTATCGTGATCGGTTGCCAGATAGCGGGTTGCCAGTGTGTACAGACCAAGATAGTTGAACAATAAGTCGCGTTCAGGCTCTATCAGTCCTGCAAAATAATCAATCTCATTCTTAGTGTATGTATTTAGCAGCTGATTCGTATAAATACCTTTCTCAGTAAGTGTTTGGATCAGCTCGTAAAAGCTTCCGTAACGCTCGCCGGCATCATATCCCCTGTTGGCCGCTGCCTGTTCGTACAGTGTCTTTAGGTACAAACGGCTGGCAACAAATGTCCAGTCGGGGCTTGTCTCATCGATATTTTCCAGGGCGCGTTTGATGATATGATTGTTCGTGGCCGCCGCACCTGTTTTATGGATTTTTTCCAAGAATGCATCCTTGTTCACATCCAACCCTTCTGTTGCCTGATCAATCCATTGTGTAAGCTTATCTTCCATTACCGTTGTCATGCTTTTGCCTCCTCTTGACCGATTATTCCCCATACAAAAAGCCGCTCACCCAAAGGATGAACGGTTACAAAACGACAGAATATGAACCATGTTCCGTCGTTTCGCCTTCCGCTTACCCCGGGGAATCGAAACACTCAAACTGTGGCAGGTCTCCTGACTCGTGCTTCAAGCCTACTGAGGTCCTTCCCGCATCGTTGCCGTTAAGCTTACGATACAGTGGACAGCCCGTTCGTTACACTTACAGTTGCGGGGACAGTTCCGGATTTCCACCGGATTCCCTTTTAAGACTAAATGGTCACCATAGCTCGTGAACACCATATATAGTGTTTATGTGTGATTTTGATTAGTATATATTGTATTTCTACCGTAGCATAGAAGCATGGCCAATGCAATAGATTTAATCGAAAAGTTATGTGGGAATGGGTATCGGGACATGGAATAATGCATGAATTCCCTAATCCCCGCTCTCTTTTTTTTATTCCCTGTCACGCCTTGTAATCCGGGCAGACTTATGTTATGTTAAATTTAATTGTATATTGTCTTGCTTCAATACGTTGAAGTTGGGTAGAGGTGCGAAGGCTATCAGTACACACTCGGAGGATAATGAGATCCGGTGATGATTGTGGAAAGGGGCATTCGCCGAAACGGAGAGAACTCATATTCTCGGGCGTTGGTTCTGCTATTGAATAAATACAGAACTGTCATATAGGAAACTATATGGAGGGCTATCTTGCGCTAAGAGACGGTTAAGTGACGTTTCTGCAGCAACAGCGAACCCTCGTTGTTGTTTTTTTATGGCAAAAATGGAATAGCCCCTTTTCAAATTTTACCAAAAGGGTGTGAAAACGATGTATTTCGGTCAAGTATTAACTGCCATGGTGACCCCATTTGATCAAAATGGCGATATCGACTTTGACGCAACACGTACATTGGTGAATTATTTAATCGCAAATGGTTCGGACGGATTAGTGGTAGCAGGCACAACAGGTGAATCCCCTACGCTGACAAATACCGAGAAACTGGATTTATTCCGCTGCGTCACACAAGTTGCAGATGGACGTGTGCCCGTCATTGCAGGGACCGGTTCAAACAACACACGGGCAACCATTGAGCTGACAAAACAGGCGGAACAGTCTGGTGTCGATGCGATTATGCTTACGACACCTTACTACAACAAGCCTTCCCAGGAAGGTCTGTATCAGCACTATAAGGCAGTGGCACAAGCAACATCCCTCCCCGTGATGCTGTACAATATCCCGGGCCGGAGCGCAGTGGGCATTGCACCGGAAACCATTATCCGGCTGTCTGAAATCAACAACATTGTATCTGTCAAAGAAGCGAGCGCCAATCTTGATGCGATGACAGAAATTATTAGGAAAACACCTGATGATTTCACGCTCTACAGCGGCAATGATAATTTGACACTTCCTGTACTGGCAATTGGTGGAAACGGTGTCATATCCGTCGCCGCTCATATTATCGGAAACGACATGCAGGAAATGGTCCGAAGCTTCAAAAACGGCGATGTGAAGCATGCAGCTGCCATCCACCAGGAAATTCTCCCAGTGATGAAGGCGATGTTTGCACAACCCAGTCCATCCCCGGTCAAAGCCGCTCTCAACATGATAGGCGTTGCTGTTGGCGATGTCCACCTGCCAATGGTTCCGCTATCCGGCGACGAAAAACAGCAGCTACGGCAAATGCTGCCGCCAAATAAAATAACTGAAGCTGGATGAAGTCAAATTCCCACTGTGATGAACAGTTTACCGCGTTCACCACAGTGGTATTTTACAGTCGGTTGCCGGCCGCCGAAGTATTTAATCGACGACAGCCCGTTGAAGTAGGATACTAAATATGAGAACCGCAGTCTTTATACCATTAATTCAATCATCTCTTTTTCCGCCAGTTTTTTCGTGTCCTCAATGGTGACAAAGTTCTCGCCTTCCACGACTTTTACCTTAGAATAAAACGGCAGTCTATCTATAGGCTCCATACAATCCCACTCCCTTTTCCTATAAAGTATACAAGCTCCCATTGCTTATCCTAAGTCCAGTTTATCGAGAATCCAGTCGAATGCCAACAATCCCCTAAACATGTCAGTTCATGAATAGCCTAACAGCATATAGAAAAGCTAATCAGTAGAAAGGGTGAAAACGATGAATAAGGATTTGATCGACTGGCCAACATTTATTGGGGCGCTATTTTTGCTGCTTGCAGTTTCTGTTCCTTTGGCTGTTTTCCCGGAAGCGGGCAAAGAAATCGTCAATATGGCCAACGACTTCATGACCGGGAACTTTGGTGCCATGTATTTAATATTCGGTCTGGCTGCTTTTGCCTTTCTGATTTTTGTTGCCTTTAGTAAAAATGGCCACATCAAACTTGGTGATAAAGATGCCGAGAAGGAATTTGGCACGATATCATGGACAGCCATGCTGTTTGCTGCTGGGATCGGCTCCAGTATTCTTTACTGGGGGATGATCGAGTGGGCTTACTACTATCAGGGGCCGCCGTTTGGAATCGAAGGCGAATCCCAGGAGGCAGTTGATTGGTCTGCTTCATACGGCATTTTCCACTGGGGACCGATTGCCTGGGCTATCTATACATTGCCGGCTTTACCGATTGCTTACTTTTATTATGTCCGGAAAAAACCTGTCTTGAAAATAAGTGAAGCCGTCAGACCTGTACTCGGTCGATTAGTCGACACACCGCTCGGAATCGCTATTGACGTATTGTTCATGTTTGGTCTGATGGGCGGTGCCGGAACGACGCTTGCATTAGGCACGCCCATGATAGCAGAAGGTGTCAATGATATAACAGGCTTGCCGGTAACACTGCTGATGCAGGCTGTTATTATGCTGATTTGTACCACTATTTTTGCTGTGAGTGCTTATTCCGGTTTGCGCCGTGGGATCCGAGTACTGAGTGACATCAATTTGTGGCTTGCTATCTTTGTGCTTGCTTTTATGTTTCTGTTTGGTCCGACATTATTTATTAGTGAAACGACTTTTACAAGTGTTGGCCTGATTTTGGATAACTTTTTCAAAATGGCAACATGGCTGGAACCATTTGCCAATGTCGGCGGATTTACTGAAACCGAATTTCCTGAAAGCTGGACCGTGTTTTATTGGGCATGGTGGCTTGTCTATGCACCGTTTGTCGGGCTTTTTGTGGCACGAATTTCGCGTGGACGGACCATTCAAGAAATGATTTTCGGTACGATGCTCTACGGAACGCTTGGCAGTGTCCTGTTTTTCGGTATTATGGGGAACTTCGGGCTGCACCTGCAGTTAACCGGACGTTTTGACGTTATCGGTTTTATGAATGAAAACGGGGCGCCGGCAACAATCATCGCTATTCTGAATCAGCTTCCGATGGCCGGAATCATGGTGACAGTGTTCACGATTCTTGCGATTATTTTCCTTGCGACAACGTTTGATTCATCGTCCTATATACTCGCAGCAGTTGTCCAAAAAGAAGTGAAAGCTGAACCATTACGTTGGAATCGTCTTTTCTGGGCATTTACGCTTTGTTTGATGCCTATGGTACTCATGTTTATCGGTGATCTTGAGACATTGCAGACAGCCAGTATTGTTTCCGGGTTCCCGGTTTTGTTCATCATGGGGTTGTTAGCGTGGTCATTCATGAAAGCTTCCAACGAGGATATACGCGCTTCAAAAGATTATGAGCCGCCGACGATCTACATCAATCGACGCGAAATATTGGAACGGATGCGGAAGAGGAAAAAAAGACGTTCCGCATTGGAAGCTTTGGAAGATAAAAATGTTGACGATTGAATGGAAGGGGGGACTGAATAGTGGATTGGCTTTCATTAATTCCGTTTGTGATTGTCATTGGTCTGTCGATATGGCTGAAGAAAATTTTGCCGGGTCTTGTACTGGCCGTCCTTGTCGGGGGATTGCTCGTTGAATTCAGTGTGCTCGGCGGAACCCGGGAAACAGTCAGCTATGTCGTGACAACATTATCAGATGAAAATAACATTAAAATCATCGCTTTCCTCTATTTATTCGGCGGTCTGATCGGCATGATGCAGATTTCAGGCGGTATTAAAGGCTTTTCCGAATGGATTGGTGACAAGATAGAATCACAGCGCGGGCTGCTCAGTCTAATCTGGCTGACACTTCCGTTTACATTTATGATGCCGATGTTCCGCACCATGATGATTGGCCCCGTCGTCAAATCTCTTATGAAAGATATGCGTATTACAAAACAAAAAGTCGGATTTACGCTGGATGTGTCAACAAGTTCAGTGATCGTTCTTCTCCCTGTTGCGACTGCGTTTGTCGGGTTCATGATATCGCTGGTGGAAAGCGGTGTGCAAAAACATAACCTGGACATGGATCCATACCAGATATTTTTGCTCAGTATTCTGTTTAATTTCTTTGCCATTGTCATGCTGGTGATTGGGCTTATCCGAACATTCTGGTCGTCATCCAAGCAAGAGCGCCAGCCTGAGAAAAAAGAAGAAGACCAGAAACAGGACTACCATCGTGCCGGTATTGAGAAAGAACTGTCCACGGTAAAAGCACAGCCGTGGAATCTGATTGTTCCATTATTTTTGCTGCTTGGTTTATCATTGTATCTTCTATGGCAGGATGGGGTGGCAAAAGGGGCAGACACCGTGTTTCAGGCATTTTCGGAAGCGGACGCAACATTTGTCATGCTCCTGGCTGTGTTTATAACGATCATTTTAACGTTTGCATTTTACATGATCCGGCGGCAATCTATGGAAGAGACCATTTATCATTTTTACGATGGGGGAAACCAGCTCATGCAGGCGATTGTCCTGCTTATTCTTGTCTGGTCATTGTCACTGGTGACGGAGGATCTGGGCTTTTCTAAATTTATTAACGCGACACTTGGCTCTTTTTTGCCTGGCTTTACTATACCGGCGATTGTATTTATCCTTGGGGCAATCACCAGTTATTTTCTCGGTTCTTCATGGGGAACATGGGGAATATTCATGCCGCTTGGAATGGCACTGGCCGTCTCCACCGGTGCATCCATCCCGCTGACAGTCGGTGCTGTGTTTGCCAGCGGATCATTTGGCGCCATGACCTCACCACTCGGGGATACGACGATTACCACCGCCTCGATTCTGGAAATGCCATTGGTCGATTATGCCCGCTATAAGCTGACACTATGTTCTGTAGGGGCCGGCATTGCAGCAGCGATTTACCTTGCTGTCGGGTTCTTTATGATATAGAGTTGACCACGGCTTTTGGCCATAAATTTATTTATCAGTCAGCGCATTTCCCATTTTTAATCAGCCTTCGAGTTTGATAAAAGGTGAACAGCATGTTGAAATCCGAAAAACCCCCGCCATTACTGTAAGTGTTTTGGCGAGGGATCTTTTGGTTCTTCTTCATCAAGTTCTTTAAACATATGACGCTGCGAGCGCATTTGGGCAATCTGATTGTTCAAATCGTTTAATTGATTCCTGAGCTGGTTAATTTGCGAATTTGCGGACAGCTGGCTCAAAATTTGCTGAACATCGGATGACAGCTGATTGAATTCTTTCTTCGTGACAGGCTGAGCATCGTTTTTCAGGCTGAAGCCGACTTGTCCGTTTGGCTCCAGTGTCGCCCATTCAACGTCATCCAGATTTTGGACACTTTTGATCCGCAAATTCATCTCCAGCTGGTCAGCCGTTATACGCAGTTTTTTCAGGTTTTGCTCATTGAGTTTGCCATTCTCAATCAGTACTTTTGACTTTCCGGTAATAATTTTTTCAAAAATATTTCCTTTCACCTGGGCATATTCCATAATGAACAACGTTGTAATCAGAATGGCACCAACAGCAAGTGTCACCCAGATATTGTTACCGGAGACGGGCTGAATGAGCAACGACCCAATCCCAATCATAATCACTGTCTGTGGGAGCGTCATCTGCGAAATGGATTTCCGCCCGGCAAGTCGTAACAGAAACGTCCCCGCAATAACGATCAGAACAGATTTCCATATCCAATCGAATTCCATATAGAAAACTCCTTTCTGTGGATAGTTTGATTGGAATCGGCTAACTTATGCATGATACTGCACGACTGTAATTTGCCGTTAGTGGAAGTGTTAGCAGTGATGTTCGAAAACGTTGCATATTGTCATGCTTACTGACCGAAAAGCCTCGTTGCACATATGCAGTAGGAAAGTATTTCTACTTCTTAACTGCTGAAATTTTAATCTCTTTACGAGTAAAAAACTGCCCTGACGTCATTCAGGACAGTTTGTGGTTACCAGTTATTTATTCATTTTCGTGAAAAAGTCTGCCAGCGGATCTTCCTCCAGTTGTTCTGATTCTTCATGATCTGTTTCATGCAGTTCGTCCAGTTGATCTAGGTCAACTGTATCCAGATCAGGACTGGATCCCGCCGTTGCGTCTGCTGTATCCTGTACCGGGTATGGTTCTTCTCCAATCGGCTGATTGCTGTTCAATGTGGACAGTATCGATGTTGCCCGTACCGGATCCTGCAGCAGCTGATACACAATCGTACCAATTAATGCTTCGGAGTGCTCATGCTTCAGCCAATTTTTCTGTTCCTTCGTAAGCTGCCTGGGAAGCGGGACGGTCACCGTTTCACGTTCCCGAGTAAACGTTTCATTGACACCCTTCAGAACATAATGTGCAATCTGACTGGAAAAATTGCGGCGTTCCGTTTCTTTCAATTTTTGCAGCTGTTTCAGCAGATAATCAGGTGTATCAGAAGGAATGCGGAATGTTATCGACTGTCCGCGTTCAATATTCTTTTTGGATCGTTGCATGGTATCACCTTACTTTTCTTCTGCTGCGGCTGTTTCCTTTGTTTCAGCCTGCTTATTTTTATTCACAAAATCCATGATCAGCTTATAATACGCATTGGCCATCATCCAGATACTTTCCTGTTCATCCTCAAAGAAGTCAATGTTAAAGCCATCCAGTTTATTATTGAGTGCTTTGAGATAATCTTTCAATACAGCTGAGCCACCGCCGACAAAATAACAGATTTCCGACTGGGAATTTTTTTGCCAGACATTACGAAGGTTCCGGTATTCTTTTTTGGCCAATTCCAGTAAAATCCGGTCGGTTATATCATGGATATTGGTCCGGCTGCCTTTGACCATGATATGATGGCGGTCATTTTTCCGGGTGATGATATCAACAACATCCCGGCGGCTATCCAATTCTACACCATGCCTTGAGCGGATTTCATCACGAATTTCTTCCAGGGATTCAGCAACACCAAGCGAAAAACCCTGCGCTTTATCATCATCGACATTCCGGTTGCGGATGACGGCAATATCGGTTGACAGACCGCCGATATCCTGAATAAGAATCTGTTTATCAATCAAATCCTTATTGATCACGTTCAATTCATTATCCATTATCAGATTCACATATGCAGCAAAACCTTCCGGGTATACTTTTACATCATCAAATTTGATATTGACTTTCTTCCCCTGATATTGCGGTGTAACCAGGAATTCGACCTGATGTACTGACCCGAGAAGCTGGGACCGATAGCCGACATCTTTGCCTTCCTTCACTTCCCTTAACGGCAGCCCGGTGCCCAATGTGTAGGTTGCATCGATCACATCATTTTTATCTGTTTTGAACGACTTGCTGCCGACAGCGTCCAGAGCGATCGAGGCAAACAGCATCACCAATGTCTGATCTTCCTCGGATTTATTGGTGCCCGGATCAAGTTCAGTGGAATTATTCGTTTTCGTCGCCAGGGTCCCCACTCGATAAACTGCATTGTTCTCCTCAAGGGCAGGGGAGTGGACACGGATGTGCAGGTTATCAATCGGATTTTTTTCATCCAAATCTTCAATACCGATAACCGGCCTGTCCTCCAGATCCCGTGCAACCACATTCGGTATATAATAGGAACGTTCCATTTTGCCGAAGTTTGCTTTAACGGCGTCATTCCCCACATCAACTGCTGCTATTCGTGCTGCTTGCATATATGTAATGCTCCTCTCAAATAAAATAATTGGTCGTAATAGAGGCTGTTAAACCATTTCTATAAACAGAACCTCTCATATAAGATTAGCCCTTTTGCGAACGATACACAATCAGACTTTTTTCGTGTTCTTTTTTGATTACGTGTATACATGTTTTGCACACGCTGTCATTACGGTATGTACACGTATTTGTTTACTTGTAAACTCATTTGTACGTTCGCCGCACACAAAATGTTTACATGTGTGCATTTATGTGTACATATGATTGAAGTGATGACTGGTTTTTCATGACTGTGGATAACGTAATCGGAGGGAAGCGTTGCAGGTATACAGTTGAGTAGAAAAAATTTGGCTATTATTAGGACTTTATCGTGAAAGACTCCGTTTTACTTATAAGAGACCAACACGTTAAAAAAAGAGCGTCCCCTATTACAGTAAGTAGTTCACTTCCCGTGGAGAAAATTAAAAATCTCAGTATGATTTTCTTATAAAATAACAACACTTTTAGACCGTTATTATCAGGTGTAACTGCTAAACTAAAGTAGCACACACCTTATTTTATTCCGTTGTTGCGCCCGTTTATTTAAGAAGTCACTTTATACTATTGGCTATAAACATTGAGGCATCTTGGTTCATAAAAATACGATTTCCGCGATAGAATGTCTTAATTTTGATGGATTTGAATCCAACCTCGGATAACATTTTTTTTAGGCTTTCATGCGAAAAACCATTATGAACCTTTGGATGATTCACTTTATCGTTTTTGTCAAAATCAATAATAATTAATTCGCCACCGTTATTTAAAACGTTAAATAACTCTTGTAGAATTTTTTTAGTATCCGGAATATGGAGAAGGACTAGTGACATTAAAATTACGTCTGCCTTAAGATTAGGTGTTTCTTCGGTAAAATCTGAACAAACCACCTTGGAGTTTGTAATTTCCCTGCGAAAAATTTTTTCTTCTGCTACATCCAACATTTGTTTTGATGAATCCACCAACAAAACAGAATCCACCAAGTCTGATAACTCTAAACCAATTAGACCAGTACCACTCCCATAGTCCATTAAGGATTTTGATCTACTATCCCGTAATTCTGGTCTTATTTCCTTAACTATAACTTTGGCTAATTCAATTCTTTCTTCTGTATCATATTTTTTTGCCATTTGTTCAAAAACATTGTTTTCCATATTCTGCTCCTTTAGCCTAGGTATATTTCTTTACAAACTTCCCCATTTGATCTGATTTATTCCAAAAAATGGCCCTTTTCCGTAGGATTAGACGCCAAGTCTTATTCCGGAATGGTTAGCAATAGGTAAGCCTTTGAGGTTATCTCCAGCTTTTCCCCTGCTCCACATGGAGCATGCAGGTTTTCCCCGCACTCCACGCTCCATCTAACGATATGTACTAGATGATAAGTTCCTCGTTACC
>NZ_DATGTI010000123.1:0-12309 GCF_035301925.1 Lentibacillus sp.
CGAAATCGAAGGCAAATTTGGAGAAGGCAAGCGCCACTATGGGATGGGGCTTATTTTCGCACGCCTTCAACAAACAAGTGAAACGGTCATTTCCATACAACTGCTGGTAATGAACCTGGAGCGCAGACTCCGCCTTCTTTATTATTATTTTTTCCAACGCTTTTTTGGGATTTCTGTAGAACTAAAATGGGCTGCTTGAAAATCGTTCAGCAGTCCCTAGATAGTCTAAGGGTGCTGCTTTTTGGCTAGTTTCCAGGAGGAAGACAAGAAGGGTAAATGACATGATTGATGCTATGTGGGAGAAAGCGGATCAATGTTTGAAAAAGGGGGGGTACGTATAGATGAATTTGTCAAAAAGAGAGATTAACAGACTAAGGGGAATAGAAGAGTATGACAAATTTAAGCGTAAAATAGTCACCATATACTGATGGCTGCTTTTTTAATACTGTGTTTATCATTCGTTCTTTTTTTGATTTGGGGACCACTGGCTTTTCTGAAATGGCTGGGAAGTCGTGTCATGAGAAAAAAGAATATTACCCATCAAGAATACAAGCAAATTATTGAGGATACCAGCGATAAGAAGCCGGAGATTTTTGAACAGCTATTGAAAGGACACCAAATTTAACAATTGCATGAGTTACCGGAATTCCGTGTACCTGAAAATCCTCTTATATATGAAAAAGTTGGCAATTGGCTGGGATGGGGAGAACTGGATAAAGATTAGAAGAAAGAAAAACGCTCTGGCAGATATGGCCTTGTTTATCTGGGAATTATTGCCTTAGTTGCGGGGCTATTAGGATCAAATGAAATGTCAATCGCATTTCGAATTATAGGGATATGCATGATAGCTTATGGTTTATTTTCCAAGAAAATTGGAAGAGGCATTGACAGTGACAGTACAGCAATTTATACCAGTTTATTACATTATTGGAATAAGCGGTTTATGCATGTTCATTATAAGTCAAGGTCTATAAATGAGACATCTTTTGGCAGACAGCATATCTTTGATGCAACAGAAGAAGACAAGGTGAAAATCGTAAACTGGTATGATACACTTCCCCCCGTCAAAGATGCATCACCCGATACAATCGCTTATGTGTACAAAAAAATAAAAACGTTTATAAGAATAAAGATCATGCGATCGGTATATATATTCAATTGGTCATGCCGGAAGTTAAAGAAACTGATTCGAGCATGGAGAATTATTTTTATCTTGTACCACGCGGCAGTGAGTCAAAAATGTTCTTTTATTCTTATCACTCAACACAGGACGGTTACGATGTCTATACCACCGGTGAACAAAAACAGGAGGAATTGAATCACGTTTTGGAGTTAATCAGACCTTTTACCGAGCGAAATTGGGATATTGGTGTCGAATATACTGCCGGATTTATGGTTGTTTATTTGCCTGAATTTCTCCCTGATATTAAAAAGATAACGACTGAAGTGGAATTATTACATGTATGCAGGCGTGTCGACAGCTTCTACAGTTTTTTAAAGAGAACGTTATTATGGAGATATGGAAATATTGACGAGTGGACTGAGGGTGAAGTGTATCAAACAGAGTTTAGTGATCATTTAAATCAGAAAGGCTATCAATGAGAGATTTGAGGACAACACAGATAATCAAGACAGAATGAATGAATTCATTTTACAGGATCTTCATTTTTCATAAATGCAAAATTGATCGGGACAGGCAATCAGGCCAATGTCCCTCTAACCCACATATATGATATGATGTATATAGAAACAGATGGAGGGTTAGTGATGTATTTTATTGACCGCAAAAAGATTGAAGAAACATTACAATATATGGACAAGCTGCTGGATGAAGTGGGTAAGCAATCATTTGACACGTTTTCCGAAAAATTATATCTCGAACGCACGGTACATATCGTGATTGAATCAATACTCGATGTCGGAAATATGATGATAGATGGGTTTATCATGCGCGACCCCGGCAGTTTTGACGACATTATCGATATCCTGATCGATGAAAAAGTGCTTCCGGAAAATGAAGAAGATGCCTATAAAGCGGTTATTCAGCTCCGAAAAATGGTGGTAAAAGATTACTTGCAGATCGATCATCAATTGTTGTCTGAGAAGATCCGAACACACAAGAATACACTGGATCAATTCAGTTCGTATGTCAGACGTTATTTGGATAACGAGCTGGGCGTTGCCAATGCATTTACCAATGAATAAGGCAAGCACAACTGTTTATTGAAGAAGACGCTAAAGAAGGTGACAAGGAAATATGAAACGCTACAATGCTTATTTGATTGATTTGGATGGCACGATGTATTGGGGGGATGAGCCGATTGAATCCGCTGCTGACTTTGTCGAGTCCTTGGCTTTAAAAGATGTGCCGTATCTGTTTTTAACGAATAATTCATCCAAAACACAAGCCCGGGTTTCTGATAAATTACAGCAGATGGGTATCTGCGCAACTCCTGAACATATTTTTACGTCAAGTATGGCAACAGCAAAATATATTAAGCAGTTGAAGAACGGTGCCCGCTGTTATGTGATTGGTGAAGAGGGGTTGCATGATGCGCTGAAAAGGGAAGGGCACATCGTTACAGACGAAAATTGTGACTTTGTCGTGTTTGGAATCGACAGGGACATCAACTATGAGAAATTGTCCAAAGCCTGCCGGGAAGTGCGAAATGGGGCTTCCTTTATTTCTACAAACGGTGATGTCGCACTGCCAACTGAACGTGGTCTGGAACCCGGCAACGGTGCGCTTACCTCAGTGGTGACCACCAGCACTGGCGTAAACCCGACCTTTATCGGAAAGCCGGAATCCATTATTATGGAACAGGCATTAGAGCAGATCGGGTCGGCAAAAAATGAAACACTGATGGTTGGCGATAACTATCATACCGATATACTTGCCGGAATGAATGCCGGGTTAGATACGTTAATGGTATTTACCGGTGTCACCCCGCATAGTGATTTGCCGACTTTGGAGAAAAAGCCGACTTATCACGTGCGGAATTTAAATGAATGGATTGATTATATTTGAATCAGCCTTACTTGAGGAACTTATATATGCAACCAAAAAAGACCTGGTTTAATTTCCAGGTCTTTTTTAATACCAATGAAGTCATCAAGTCCCGAATAGCCATTGGCAGCTTTGAAAACGTCAGATAGAAGGGTTCTCAGTGCCCAAACGCCCTTTGATAGTGTCCGAAACGTCAGATAGAAGGGTTCTCAGTGCCCAAACGTCCTTCAAAAGCGCACGATACGTCGGAGAGTAGAACAGCTTTCTCAGTCATCCAGCAATTCATCGTCCGCTGCTGCGTGCGCAAGCCGGCTTGACGCAGCTGCGGCGATGGCACCAACGATATCATCGAGAAATGTATGACATTCGCCTGTCGACTTATCATTTAAATACTTCAGGATGCCCGGTTTCTGTTTATCAATATAACCGTAATTGGTGAACCCGATCGAGCCATAGACATTGACAATCGAAAATGCAATGATTTCATCGATTCCATACAAGCTTTCATCAATTTCAATCGTTCGTTGGAGGGGCTCATCAAGCTTTTTTTCCTCAGCAAGTCTATCCAGCTGGATGCCGGTTAAAATGGCATTCTGCACTTCACGCTTTCCAAGCACTTGCTCTACGTTGAACTGACAATCTTCAATACTTAGATCATCATGATAGCCTGACTGCAGGTAATGGACAAGTTCTGCAATATCTTTTACCGTAACACCGCGTTCCGACAGCCATTCTCGTGCTTTAACTTCCAATTTGGTCTGATTCGTTTGGTTATCCACTCATATCACCTTTTCTTATAAATAGTTAAAATGAAGCGTTTTTCCACATATATATTAAAGTAATACGACAGAGAGGGGTGACTGGGTTGAGGGATTTTCTGGCAATATATTATGGCATTCAAGCATACGAAAAAACAGTATGGCATGGCATGGAAGGTTTTAAAGATGCGAATTACGTATATTTTACCATTTCTGCTGAACAGAAGGAAGTGATACATATGGAACAGGCGGCGTTAGCATATTATTTGCAGGAGAAGGGTTACAGTCACATGTCCATACCTGTGCCAAACAGCCGTGGTGAGTGGTACACCAAATATCATGACAGTTACCATATGGTTTTAAGGGTAAACAACACGGGGCCACATAAACAATCCGTACACGGCGAACAGCTGGCAGCATTCCATACAGCCGGCTCATTGTATCAATATGAACCGCAAACCATCTCAAGCTATGGTCAATGGAAGGCATTATGGATTGAAAAGTTGACAGCTTTTGAGGAAACGATCGAAATGGAAGCGAACAACCACCCGAATGACTATTATGGTATGCTGATGGATTTTCTGCCGTACGTGATTGGCATAAGTGAAAATGCCATCCAGTACATGCAGGAAAGTGAATCCGAACAGCGGTATCATGAAGCCGATCAGGGCACAATCGTATTCAGGAGGTATCACAATCAACTTCAGGATCGTCTCTTATGGATGAATGATCTTGCATATGATCACCCGACTCGTGATCTGGCGGAATGTATCCGTTTGAAATTGCTGCAAAAAGATGATCCGATGAACGACATCCGTACTTTTTTGCATGATTATCAGCGCGTAAGGCCTTTATCCATCTTTGGCTGGCGATTAATGTATGCACGCTTATTATATCCGATTCATGTATTCGATATCATTGAGCGTGGTTTTTCCGCTGACCACTACGAATCGGTCCATTCAGAGCTGTCCACCATTATTGATCAGCAGTCCGTTTATGAAAAACGACTGGGATTATTTTTTGAAAATGCTGGCATCGATTGTGAAGAGTTGCAGATTCCTGTGTTACACTGGCTTTAAAGAAATCAAGACTGGAGTGGTGACGTGATGAACCCTGTTATTTATGTGACACGGAAAATTCCTGAGGAGGTGCTGCAGCCGTATCAGAATATGTTTAATTTTCGCATGTGGGATAAGGAAGATGTCCCTGTACCTAGGGATGTACTTTTAAAGGAAGCTGCTACAGCAGATGGTGTATTATGCTTGCTGACGGAGAATATTGACCGTGAATTCTTTGACTATGCCAAAAATTTAAAAATAGTGGCGAATATGGCGGTCGGCTTCGACAATATTGATGTGGAAGCTGCCCGGGAACACGGTGTTGTTGTGACAAATACACCTGATGTGCTGACAGAGACAACGGCCGATTTGACTTTTGCGCTGCTGATGGCAACGGCACGCCGGATTGTGGAAGCGGCCGATTATATTCGTGAAGACAAGTGGCAGTACTGGGCACCTTACTTGCTGGCCGGGTCTGATGTTCATGGGAAAACAATCGGTATCGTCGGCATGGGCAGAATCGGTGAAGCAGTAGCCAGACGCGCCAGGGGATTCGGTATGTCCATTTTGTATCATAACCGTTCACGACAAGAAAAGGCAGAACAGGAATTGGGCGCTGTTTACAGCGATTTCACTGACCTGCTGCAAAAGGCGGATTTTGTTGTGTCACTTGTTCCATTAACAGAACAAACGGCGAAAATGTTCGACCGGGACGCATTTAATAACATGAAATCATCGGCCATTTTTATCAATGTCTCCCGTGGTGGAACAGTCGATGAAGAAGCACTGTATGATGCATTGGCAGCAAATGAAATCCAGGCTGCTGGTCTTGATGTATTTGCCAATGAACCGATCTCCTCGGAACATCAACTCTTAGAACTTGACAATGTTGTCTGTCTTCCGCATATCGGTTCAGCAAGTGAAGCGACCCGGACCAAAATGCTCGAGCTTTGCCTTGACAATCTGAAAGCTGTATTGAATGGGGAAGAGGCAATCACCCCGGTCAAATGAAAAAGGCAGACTGTGAAATGTCTGCCTAACTTTCATCTGTTATATTTTAAAATACTTGTTCGATTTCTTTAACGCCTGGAACTTCGGATCTCAAAGCACGTTCAATTCCGGCCTTAAGTGTGATCGTGGAACTTGGACAGTTGCCACAAGCACCCATGAGACGAATAAGTACGATACCGTCATCATCAACATCAATCAGCTCTACGTCGCCGCCGTCACGCAATAAAAATGGGCGGAGTTTAGTCAATACTTCCTGTACTTGCTCTTGCATGATCCATCTTCTCCTTTCCTTCTATCATTATAAGGCAAATTTCTGAAAAAATGTATCCATTATTCTGCCATTCTTTAGTTACATTTATTTTATCTTTAATCAGGCTTTTTGTAAAATGAAATTAAACAAACGATGAGGGGGGTACTGGAAATGGCAGATCGTATCCTTATTACAGTTTACGGGGCAGAACAGATTTGTGCAAGCTGTGTTGGTGCACCCGGCTCACGCGATACTTATGAATGGCTGCAGGCGGCAATCGGCAGAAAATATATTGATGATAAAATTGCATATGAGTATATTGACATTGAACAGCCACCGGACAATGAAAAACACCAGCAGTTGTCAGAACGTATCTTAAATGACGAATTTTTTTATCCGCTTGTACTCGTTAATGATGAAATCGTTGCTGAAGGCATCCCTAAATTAAAAACGATTTATCAGGAACTGGACAAAAATGGGGCAGTCATTCAATCATGACAGATGAAGGTAAGAGACCAGAGGGGGACATGGGGGCTGACCCTCTGTCCCGAAGTTCAAGTTGTCATCATTGATTCACTGCCTAATAGTTTGTATACTTGATAGTAACAATTAAATTGACTCATCTTTATAAAGAGGAGGACATAAAATATGGTTATTTCAATTACAGAAGGAGCGGCAAATCAGGTTAAAGAGATGATGAAGGAAGAGGAAGCAGGTGCCCATCTGCGTTTTGGCATAAAAGGCGGTGGTTGCAGCGGACTTTCCTATTCATTGGGATTTGATTATGATGTCAATGAAGAATTGGATATGGTTGAGGATATAAACGGCATTCCTGTTGTGATCAATAAGCAGGATGCACCAATTATTGAAGGAACGACGATCGATTTTAAACAAAACATGATGGGCGGCGGGTTCTCGATTGATAATCCGAACGCAATAGTGTCATGCGGCTGCGGGTCATCTTTTAGAACCGACCGCCGTGTAGGCACACCGGAAAAATGTTGACGGGAAAATATATGAATTTGAAAAACGCCGCATTTGCTGTGAAACGAGGTAAATGCGGCGTTTTGTGTGCCCGGTCTTGATGGGAACTATGCATTTACAGCTATTATTTTGTGAACTTTGGCGTTTAAGTTGTGAACTTCAAGCAGATTAAATGTGAACTTCGGCCACTTTGCATGTGAACTTCGGGCGAATTAGTTGTGAACTTCGGCATCAAGCAGTTCATCCACTGATCCAGATACAAAAAAAGCCTGGAATTTTTCCCAGGCGTTCAATTTAAAACATCGCAGTCGAGTGTTTTGGCTGGATGCGTGCTTTTGGATCAATGTATTGTTTGGCGTTGTTGATGGCTGTCGGTCCCTCTCCGAACCCGGTAGCGATTAGATTCACTTTTCCAGGGTAGGTGGTGATATCACCGGCTGCATATATGCCGGGGATGTTGGTTTCCATACGTGAATTGACGACAATACTGTTTTTATCAATATTCAGTCCCCAATCCTTGATGGAACCAAGCGTTGACACAAAACCGTAATTGCAAAGCACGGAATCAACATCGACATCAAATGTTGAATCTCCTTTGACTTCACTTAACGTAACCGTTTCTATTTTTCCGTTACCGCTGATTGCTGACGGCACGTATGGTGTCGCAATCTCAACACTGGAGTTTTTCAGTTGTTCGACGCTGTGTTCGTGCGCTCTGAATTTATGCCGTCGGTGCACCAATGTAACTTTTTCAGCAATCGGTTCCAGCATTAATGCCCAGTCGACTGCTGAATCTCCGCCGCCGAGGAGCATGACGTGCTGTCCCTGATAGGCATTCATATCTTTCACATGATAATGTAAATTAACCCCTTCGAATTGATCACATCCCTCAAGCTTCAAACGGCGTGGCTGAAATGCGCCATTTCCAGCTGTTATGATGATGGTTTTGGTATAATGATCCTCACCGGTATTAGATGTTAATTTAAATGTATCATCGTCAAGTCGTTCCACGTTTTCGACCGATTGTCCCAAAATAATTGTCGGCTCAAACATATTGGCCTGCTCTTCCAGGTTGTCCACTAAATCCTGGGCACGCACTTTCGGAAATCCGGCAACATCGTATATATATTTTTCTGGATAAAGGGCTGTTAATTGCCCGCCAGTATGTGGTAAGCTTTCGATTATTTTAACGCTTGCCTGGCGCATTCCACCGTAAAAAGCAGTGAATAAGCCTGTGGGACCGGCTCCAATAATGGTTATGTCGTATACGTTATCTGACATGGATGTCCCTCCATTGATTATTGTTCATAAAATGTACCATGCTTATCGTATCATAAACCGATGTCAGATGTGTATTGATTCATCTGACAGTTTGGAAGGTACGAAGCACAATCGGGAAAAGTTCAAAGTTGCCTGAAAACCATAATTTGCCTTGAAATATGACAGGAAAAAGCATAATATATTGAATGGATTACGATTCGTTTACAAAGGTATTTCATGCAATTGTTTTTATATATGGAGAGAGAAACCGAAAGTAAAGGTGAAGTGATTATGAAGAAACCGGACATTGTCATTTTAGGTGCCGGCTATGGGGGACTTATGACAGCAGTTAAGCTGCAGAAAAAATTGCATGTTAATGAAGCTACGATAACGCTCGTGAATAAATATGATTATCATTATCAGACAACTTGGCTGCACGAAAACGCAGCAGGTACATTACATCATGACCGGACGCGAATTCCCATCAGGGATGTCGTGAATATGGATAAGATTCAGTTTGTATTAGACACCGTCGAATCGATAAAACCCGAAAAAAAGAAGATTAAACTGGAGAACGGGGAATTGCAATACGACATACTTGTGATTGGATTGGGATTTGAGGCAGAAACGTTCGGCATACCCGGATTGGCAGAATACGCATTTACGATTGAGGATATCAATAGTGCCCGGCTTATCAGGGAACATCTTGCGTATAACTTTGCCATGTATCAGCATGAAGATGGGAAAAACCTGGGTAGGCTCAATATTGTTATTGGCGGCGGCGGGTTTACTGGAGTTGAGTTTCTGGGTGAACTGGTAAACCGGATTCCGGAACTCTGTGAAGAATACGACATTAATAAATCGATGGTACGGGTAATTAATATTGAAGGAGAAGCATCCGTTTTACCCGGGTTTGATCCACAGCTCGCACAATATGCGATGAATTCACTCCAATCACGTGGTGTTGAATTTATTACTGGTGCCATGCTGAAGGCGTGTAAACCGGATCGTATTGTATTTGAAAAAGACGGGAAAGAAGAAGAAATCCCAACATATACAACCGTGTGGGCAGCAGGCGTGCGGGGTAATTCCATTGTGGAGAAATCAGGTTTTGAACACAGCCTTGGCAAAATTGAAGTTGATCGTGATATGCGTGCCCCGGGACATAAAGATGTGTTTGCAGTAGGTGACTGTGCATTGATTATGAACGACAAAACCGGCAAACCTTATCCGTCAACTGCGCAAATTGCCATTCAGCAATCCGGGACTGTTGCCAACAATATTAAAGCACTTGTACAAAACGATGAGGAACTCGAATCATTTGAACCGAATTTGCTTGGCACAGTTGCTTCACTGGGCCATAACGATGCAATCGGTGATATTTTGAATAAGTGGAAGCTATCAGGCTGGAAGGCTGTGATGATGAAAAAAATCATCGATAACCGTTATCTATTGAAATTGGGTGGACCGGGACTGTTAATGCGGAAAGGGAAATTCAACATTTTTTACTAGCCGGAAAATGCTGCTGGCTGTCTTTGCTTTTTAGCTGATTTGTTATAAAATGAGTGCTGTATGCACAGGTGAAGGGAGATACAGCATTGATACAGTTTGTCGTTTCCATTTTGTTGTTCTTTGTCATATTTTTTGGGCTGGCTTTTATATTGAATATGCTGCTGCGCCGTACTTGGCTCATGGCTTTTATTTATCCATTCATTGTTTTGATGATTGTTGATGATATATCCACAACAGCATATTTCTCACAGCCAGGAGAGTCATTTGCCACAGCATTTTCCAGACTGACGGAGATAACCATTGCTGATATGAGCATATTGATTGCAGGCTTTGCCGGGACAATCGTTTCCGGATTTGTGATTAAACTATTACGCAAGAGCGGCTATCAGATGTTTTAGAAAGATTGAAAACAAGATGCGTTAACCTGTGGCGGGTTAACGTTTATTTTTTAATTTTGGCATCCCAGCTGTAATATTATTCTTGCAATTTTTTAAATTTATCCGTATATTAATTTATGATTTGGTAACACTGTGCAAGTAGGCAGTTATTTCAAGGTAACAGTCCCACAGAGAGAAACGTGTGTGGACTGTTGCAGCAAAATCAAATTACTGCCGGAAAGGTGTTATCATTGAATAAAATAAC
Source organism: Lentibacillus sp. (assembly GCF_035301925.1). GTDB lineage: Bacteria > Bacillota > Bacilli > Bacillales > Amphibacillaceae > Lentibacillus. Next base: position 10,483 of record NZ_DATGTI010000123.1, read on the forward strand.
GTTGTTGAGAAGGATCGCGATGTCTCTTTTATTTTTGGGGGCATTGTTCGTAACATTTTCGTCCATATCAAACATTACGATTACAGATGTGAAAGCCTGGGTGGCCGAAGATGAGTCAGCATCAGCTGGCACATCCCATGGTAAAGCTGAACATAAAGAGGTTACGTTAGAGGATAAGAAATTAAATGTAAAGGAACAGCAAGAAAGATATATTTCCAGTGAGCATATTGAAGGGCCAAAAACATTGGAGGAATACGTGAATACAGAACAATATCCCAGCGCTACCGTTGTGGCAACCGGATATACAGCCGGGGTGGAATCAACCGGCAAATCGCCTGACCACCCGGAATATGGCATCACGTATTCGGGCGTAAAAGTGAAACGAGACTTGTATTCTACCATTGCAGCAGATTTGGACGTTTATCCGATTGGGACGATTATGTATATCCCGGGATATGGTTATGGTGTTGTTGCAGACAAAGGCGGTGCCATTAACGGAAACAAAATTGATTTGTATTATGAGACAGTTGAGGATGTATATTCCGAATGGGGCAAGAAAGAGGTTGAGGTTTACATTATTAAAGAAGGGGACGGTAAGCTGACCGAAGATGTTTTAAACAATTTGAATGAAAACGAGTCAATGCAAGTCTTCCGGAACCAAATTATCGAAAGCTAACGGGCAAAAGCCGTTCACATTATGGTGGAACGGCTTTTTAAATGATTCTTAGCCTGGTCAGCGTCGTGCGGAAAGGCTATTAATAAAACTGGAAAAGGAAAAAGGTAATGGCAATGCCGGATAATCCGCCGAAGAATACTTCAATCGGCTGATGTCCGAGAAGTTCTTTCAGTTCTTTCCGTTTTTGATATTCTTCTTTCCGGTTCCACTCTCTTGCACCTTCCATAAAATATTGGAAATCCTTCACCAACTGATTGATCATAATTGCCTGTTCACCTGCCTGTCTGCGGACACCGGAGGCATCAAACATGATGATCACACTGAAAACAGCTGATACCGCAAACATGACCGAATCCGTTCCTTCTACAATCCCAACCCCGGTCGTCAGTGCGGCGACTGCAGCGGAATGGCTGCTTGGCATACCACCTGTCGAAAAAGCCAGACCGGGTTTAAACTCTCTTGTGGCAATCAGCCGGATAGGAATTTTGATGACCTGTGCAAAAACAATAGCAGATAATGCTGCCCATAACGGAAAGTTTGCAAATAGGTCCATGAACGAAGAGACACCTCGCTGTTGCTCTTGATACGTTAAATAGCCTTAAAGTGAGTACCATATGTATAGTGACATTCTAGCACAATTAAGGCTTTTTTAAACAAAGATATCACTTTGTAAAATTCATCAGGGTGCCTTGACAGTTGTTATCCACCTCGGCGGGACACGTTTTGCCAGACTTACCATAAACAGGGCGGCCAGACAGGCTAAACCTGTATCTTTTATCAGGAATGGAATCATACTGCCCCATGCAACGCCATAAGAAATGCTCAAGCCGAGCCAGGTATTCATGGCAATATACATATAGGTTACCCCAATACCATAATTGAAAACCAGACCAATAACCGCTGCCAAACCATACATGGGAATGGTCGGTTTACCGCTTCGCTCGGCAACCAGACCTGTAAAAAAAGCCACCGATATAAAGGAGATGATGAACCCGCCGGTCGGAGAAATCAGTTGCATCGGACCTGCTTTCATTTGTGCGAATACCGGAACACCGGCCATACCAACTAAAATATATGTAATCATAGAAATGCTCCCGAGTCTTTTTCCAAGCATCAGGCCGGCAATGGTGGCGACAAATGTCTGCAGGGAT
>NZ_DATGTI010000124.1:0-5198 GCF_035301925.1 Lentibacillus sp.
ATGGGCGAAAAACTGGATCAGCTGGAACCGTTCCACCCGGAAGGTATGGCATCACGGATCCTTGGCATGGGTGACGTTTTAAGCTTGATTGAAAAAGCGGAAACCAATGTCAATGAAAAGCAGGCAAAAGAGCTCCAGGAAAAAATGCGTACGATGTCATTCACGTTTGATGACTTTCTGGAGCAAATGGGCCAGGTGAAAAAAATGGGCCCGCTGGAAGATCTGATGAATATGATTCCAGGTGCCAATAAAATGAAAGGTTTGAAAAATGCGCAAATTGATGAAAAGCAACTGGTGCATGTGGAGGCAATCATCCAGTCGATGACGAAGGATGAACGCCAGGACCCAAGTCTTATGAACGCCAGCCGAAAAAAACGGATTGCCAAAGGTTCCGGAACATCCGTATCACAGGTGAACCGATTATTGAAACAATTTAACGAAATGAAGAAAATGATGAAACAAATGACCAACATGCAAAAAGGCAAAAAAGGCAAAAGCATGAACCTGCCTTTCATGTGAATAAGAAAAATCAGAACTTCTCTCGTTTTTTGGCGGCAAGATGCAAGAACCCAGACTTGAAGAAACCGTTGAAATAGCCGACTTCGATAAAACATCCCATGGTCTGTAATGGAAAAACACTTTACAGACTTTGAACAATCTGTTAAAATCTAAAACTGTGATATAAAAGCATTGGAGGTGACATCATGGCAGTTAAAATCCGTATGAAACGTATGGGGTCAAAACGTAATCCATTTTATCGTATTGTTGTGGCTGATTCCCGCTCACCAAGAAATGGACGTTTTATTGAACAAATTGGAACATATAATCCTGTTGTGAGTCCGATCGAAGTTAAAATTAATGAAGAAAAAGCATTGGATTGGATGACAAAAGGTGCTAAACCAAGTGATACAGTCCGTAATCTTTTCTCAAAACAAGGCATCATGAAAAAATTTCACGAACAGAAAAATTTATCGTAAAGTAGTGTGATAATCATGAAAGCCCTGATTGAAACGATTGTGACGCCATTGGTTGATTACCCGGATGACATTGTTATAACGGAAAATGAAGAGGATGAAAAAATCGTCTATCATCTGACTGTCAACGAAAACGATGTCGGCAAGGTGATCGGAAAAAATGGACGAATTGCCAAAGCGATTCGTACGGTTGTCTATGCGGCCAAAAATGATAAAAATAAACGTATTTATTTGGATATTATGTAAAGGGAGAGGTGACACCTTTCCCTTTTTACAAATGGATTGATCTCTGTACCAAAATTGTTATAGAGAGTGGGAAACCGTCATGCAAATCATTAAAAAGGTTCTGATCAAACAGATTGTCACAGAGAAAAGCAAGGAAAAGTTACGGAATAGTTTTCACAATCATAAAATGCGGCTTGAACAAGAGTGTCAACAATTAAGGTTTGAACAGCGCAAACTGGAGAATAAGCGGAGTATGTCAAAGCAGGAAGTGTCTCATCGGTTTCAGCAGGAAATTAAGAATCGTAAGGAAAAAATCAAGCTGATTGATTTTAAGATTGAACAATTGGATATTCTGGAAATCGGCAGTGAAATTACAGAAAAAGAAGTTGAGGCTCTTGTTGAGGTCAAAGAAGGTTCGCATTGGAATGACATTATGAATGATGCAGCGATTATCATAAAAGATGGTGTGGTTGTCCGTATTGATGAATAGCAGGTGATGACATGACAAAGATGTTCAACGTTGGCAAAATCGTAAATACACACGGTATTAAAGGTGAAGTTAAAGTACAGCGCATGACGGATTTTGATGACCGGTTTGATATCGGCAATAAGTTGATCCTGCAGAAGGAAAACGGCCAGGCGCTTGAATTGGAGATTGACGGTCACCGGATTCATAAAGGTTTTGACCTTATCCATTTTAAAGATTTTAACAATATTAATGATGTTGAACATTTTAAAGGGCATGATTTAAAAATCCGGGAAGATCAACTGACCGAACTGGATGAAAATGAATTTTATTATCACGAAATCATTGGCTGTGCTGTTTATTTGACAAACGGCGAAAAACTGGGCGTCATCAAAGAAATCCTGGCACCAGGCGCTAATGATGTATGGGTCGTTCAGCAGGAAAAAGGGAAGGATGTACTTGTTCCTTATATTGAAGATGTTGTGAAAGAGGTTGATGTGGCTGCACAAACCGTGATCATCGAACCAATGGAAGGACTGCTTGATTGATGCATATCGATATTTTGACGTTATTTCCGGAAATGATCGAAGGCGTTTTTAATGCCTCCATTTTACAAAAGGCACAGGAAAAAGAAAAATTCAGTTACAACCTGGTGAATTTCCGTGATTATTCTAAGAATAAGCATATGAAAGTGGATGATTATCCATATGGCGGCGGTGCCGGCATGGTCCTGACACCGCAGCCGGTTTTTGATGCAGTGGATGATGTCACAAAGACGAAACATACGTCTCCACGGGTGATTTTAATGTGTCCCCAAGGTGACCCGTACAACCAGAAAAAAGCAGAGGAATTGTCTAAAGAGGATCATCTTGTGTTCATTTGCGGCCATTATGAAGGCTATGATGAGCGGATTCGGGAATACCTTGTGAATGATGAAATATCAATCGGTGATTATGTGCTGACCGGTGGCGAACTTGGTGCGATGGTCGTGATTGACAGTGTTGTCAGGCTGCTGCCTGGTGTACTCGGGAATGAGGCATCTGCATCAGAAGATTCCTTTTCCAGCGGACTTCTGGAACATCCGCACTACACACGGCCTGCTGATTTTCGTGGCATGAAAGTCCCGGATGTACTATTATCAGGTGATCATGCGAAGGTTGCTGAATGGCGCAGAAAAGAGTCACTCAAACGGACATATGAGCGACGCCGCGATTTGCTTGAAGAACAGGTCCTATCGGAAAATGATAAGAAAATGTTAGGCAAAAAATAGTATTGAACTCACTGTTATGTTATGATATATTTATCACTGTGCTTAAGTAGGTACTTGAGTCGAAAACGATGTTCCGCTGTCCCGTAGTGTGATAAGAGCATTGGTTTGGAAGGAGTGAACCATGATGCAACATATTATTGATGAAGTGACAAAAGACCAGCTTCGTACGGATCATCCTGATTTCCGCCCAGGTGACACTGTTAAAGTGCACGTTAAGGTTGTTGAAGGAAGCCGTGAACGTATCCAAGTGTTTGAAGGTGTTGTTATCAAACGGCAAGGCGGCGGAATCAGTGAAACATTTACCGTAAGAAAAATTTCTTATGGTGTTGGCATTGAGCGTACATTCCCGCTGCATTCGCCACGTATTGCGAAAATCGAAGTTACCCGCCGTGGTTCTGTTCGCCGCGCGAAACTTTACTATCTTCGTAATCTGCGCGGAAAAGCGGCACGCATCAAAGAACGTCGCTAATCCGTCAATTGAAATGGTTATTGGAAAGGGGCTTGTTAGATTCATGCAAGCTCCTTTTTACTTTCAATATTTTTCAATACAGCATGATATAATAATATTATAATGACTAGATAGGCAATACATATATTGTTGCAGGCGGTGGGGAATATATGGAAAAAGTGAAAAGTGAATGGTTCGACTGGATAAAGGCTTTATTGATAGCATTTGGTTTATTTTTTATCATCAGGACGTTCTTTTTTGCACCGATTGTTGTAGATGGGCCGTCGATGATGCCGACCTTGCAGGACGGAGATCAAATGATTGTTAATAAATTCGTTTATCAAATACAGGAGCCTGAGCGTTTTGATATTATTGTGTTTCATGCATCTGATCGAAAAGATTTTATTAAGCGGATTATTGGTTTGCCGGGCGAACATGTAGCAGTGGAAGACGATACGTTATATATCGATGGTGAAAAAGTTGAAGAGCCCTTTCTGCAGGAACGCAAAGAAAAGATGCCTTCATACCAGCCATTAACTGGTGATTTTCAACTGGAAAACCTTCCTGGCGGATATGAAACAGTTCCTGAAGGTCATGTGCTGGTTCTGGGTGATAACCGGAACAACTCAACCGACAGCCGTATACTTGGCGTGGTTTCAATGGACCAGATTGTCGGAAAAACCAGTCTGATCTATTGGCCGCTGGACCGGATACAGACAATACATGATTAGGATGATTTACAATGGCGATACAATGGTTTCCCGGACATATGGCAAAAGCAAAACGCGAAGTGGAAGAAAAACTGAAATTGACTGATTTTGTTATGGAACTCGTTGATGCTCGAGCTCCGCTGTCCTCCCAAAATCCAATGTTTCAGGATGTTTTGCAGGAAAAACCGAAGATGATTGTCATGATGAAAAAAGATCTTGCAGACAGCAGCATAACCGAAAAATGGCTGTCATATTTTAATGATGAAGGCATACCGGCCATTGCCATTGATGTCAATAACCAATCCGATCTTAAACGTGCTGTGCAAACAGCTAAAGAGCTTGGACAGGCAAAAATGGACAAACTTAGGGAAAAAGGTGTTAACCCACGGCCTGCACGTGCCATGATTATCGGTATTCCAAACGTTGGCAAATCCACATTAATCAATCGTCTGGCCGGCAAGAAAATTGCCCAAATCGGTGATAAACCAGGTGTGACCAAAACACAGCAATGGATTAAAGTGAAGAATGATTTTGAGCTGCTTGATACACCTGGAATACTATGGCCGAAGTTTGAGGATGAACTGGTTGGTTATCGGCTGGCAGCTGTCGGTACGATTAAAGACCAGCTGCTGCCGCTGGATGATGTTGTTGCCTTTGTCATTCAGTATATGCAGGAACATTATCCGGAACAATTGAACGAACGTTATTCGATTGATCGTGACATGGATGACATGTGGGAGATTTTTGTGTCAATTGGCAAGCAGCGCGGTGCACTGGAAAGCGGCGGAAACGTCAATTTTGATAAAGTGGCCGATCTGTTCATCCGTGATCTGCGGACAGGGAAACTAGGTGACATCACACTTGAGACACCGCCCGACAAAGCATAATTTTACTTTGTTGGACGTGTCTCTTTTGTTTATGTTCTTTTCGGATAGGTTGTTTTTTTCCACTAATTGGCATAAAATGCGACGTAAGTGCTATGTTGATTTCCGTTCCGGCCAGTCGCTTTCCGCGGGCAACGCTTCAGCCTCCTCGGAAGAAAAGCACTTCCTGCGGGGTCTTCAGCTGTTGCTTTTCCCGCAGGAGTCGACTGGCCTCCACTCCA
>NZ_DATGTI010000125.1:0-5182 GCF_035301925.1 Lentibacillus sp.
TTTACTCGGTGGATGTTCAGCTCGTCGCTTTCCGCGGGCGGCTGGTGAGCCTCCTCGTGCTCGTCGTGTTGCAAGCTATCTCTGTGAGGTATACGCTCCTCGCAGAAAAGATTGCTGCCGCACTGCGGGGTCTCACCTATGTCTCTCATCCCGCGGGAGTCTCCGTATATTTCCTCCGCTAAGGCAACTTATTGTTCACCTTTAGTGTTGGTCATTTTTGTTATGTCCCTGTCTCGTCCCTTATATGCGGGATAAAAAGAAGCACCACCGGAATGGTGCCCCTTTTCTATAAGGATCGAGATGGAATTTATTAAAATCCCTCATCAAAACGGTAAATCAATCTGAATTTGTCTTCGTCCGACAGATCCGCTACATGTACGCTGACATTATGTCCAAAAAATACTTCATCATCCGTCATGGCTATAATCATGGCTTTTGTCTGGTTTTGAACATCGAAATAAATATCGCCGACAACAGGATTATCCACGGCATCATCGCCGGACATCAGTGGTGATTCATCTTCTTCCAGCTGTGCTTCCGAAACAAGCGTTTTATCATAATAAGCAATATCTTCACTTCCCTCAGCTTTTCCGGGAACCAGGACAACATATTCACTATGTTTCACACCATTATCCCTTGTTGTCACGACATTTCCGTTTTCCACATTATCAACCTTTTCAATTTCATTAAGCGAATAATGATCTAGAAAATCAGGTGCAGGCTTGATGATTAAAATATAATCACCCGGTTCAGGCTTCCTGTTTTTATCAATCGTGTAACGTTGTCCGTAAAAAATAAATGAATCATTATGTTTCGGCCGGCACGGTTCAATATTGTTGGCGCTCGTGATATCCTGCTGCATGTCTTTTAATCGATAAAGGTGTACAGACTGCTTGAACATCGGCTTTACGGAATATACCTTATGAAGTTCATTTTTATAATAGACAAATTGTCCCTTTCTGACTTGAAACAGCTTCATTTTCATACCTCCTCCAATTTTATACATTATACCATTCTTATTTTCCGCGATACTATATAAATTAAACATAAAATGGGCGATTATACGAAATAATCTATATAACTTTTCCGTACCAACAAGCACGGTTACTTATCTCCCAATTCTTCCGCCAGAAGTGAAAGCTCTTCCCAGCGTTCCATTTTTGCTTCCAGCTTTTCCTCCAGTTCCTGCTGTTCCTTATAAAGTTCCTGTACTTTTCTGGCATCACTCCCTGCATCCGCTATCTTGTCCTGCAGATTTTCAATCACCGTTTCCAGTTCTGTTATATCATCCTCAATCGTTTCCCATTCCATCTTGTCATGGTAAGACATCTTCTTTTTCCGGACCGGTTTCTGCTGCTCCGGTTTTTTGGATGGTTTTGGTTTCTGCTGTTTTTGCTGCGCTTTTTCCCGCTCCAAAAATTCGGTGTAGTTACCGTAAAAATGCTCAATTGGTTTATTTTCTTTAAATACAAGCATATGATCAACGACACGGTCAAGAAAATACCGGTCATGCGATACCGCAATCACAACGCCTGGGAATTGATCCAAATATTCTTCCAGGACACCCAGTGTTTGTGTATCCAGGTCATTAGTCGGCTCATCCAAAAGCAGAACGTTTGGTTCCGACATCAAAACCTTCAGCAAATAAAGACGGCGCTTTTCCCCGCCAGACAATTTCCTGATATAGTTCCATTGTTCGGTTCGAGAAAATAAAAACCGTTCCAGCATTTGTTCCGCGGTGATGTCGTCCCCTTTTTTCGTATGGATAACCTCAGCAGTTTCCCGGATATACTCGATAATCCGCTTATCCCCATCAAGCTCCTCATCACCCTGTGTATAGTAGCCGATTTTGACGGTTGGCCCGACGTCAATTTCACCTTTGTCCGGTGTGATACGTCCTGCCATGATGTTCAGGAGCGTTGTTTTTCCCGAGCCGTTCGGTCCGACTATCCCAAGACGATCACCGGGAACGGCCAAAAAGTCAAAGTCCGTTATCAGCCGCTTGCCTTCATAAGACTTTTCAATACCCTCGAGTTCAATCACTTTTTTCCCAAGACGGGTGGAAGCCGCTTCAAATGATACGTCCTGTCTGTTCGTATCAAACGTTTGCTCTTGCATTTCCTGAACCCGTTCAACACGGGCTTTTTGCTTGGCCCCTCTTGCTTTTGGGCCCCGTTTCAACCAGGCGAGCTCTTGGCGCAATAGGTTACGGTGTTTTTCTTCGTAGCTTCTTTCCAATGCTTCCCGCTCGGCTTTTTTCTCGAGAAACAATTCATAATTGCCGTCATAAGTGTAAAGATTGCCTTTATCCAATTCAAAAATCTGATTGGTGACGCGGTTCAAAAAGTAACGGTCGTGTGTGACAAGCAACAGTGCACCCTTGTATGATGCCAAATGGTTCTCCAGCCATTCGACCGTCTCATGATCAAGATGATTGGTCGGTTCGTCAAGAATTAAGAGATCAGCCGGCTGAATCAATGCTTTTGCGATGGCCACCCGCTTTTTTTGTCCACCCGAAAGTTCCGCAACATTTTTATCAAAATCGGTAATCCCCAATTTGGTGAGAATGGTTTTGGCGACGGTGTTGGCTTCCCAGGCTTTATGTTCATCCATTTGCTGCTGTTTTACCAGCAGACGCTCCTGGATTTTTTCGTTGTCAGGATCACGCTGCAGATCAAGCAGTACCTGTTCATATTCGCGCATGACTTTCATTATCGTCGCTTCACCATAATAGATCTGCTCGATCACCGTCAAGCCCGACTCCAACTCAGGGTCCTGTGCCAGATATTCTATTTTGTAATCTTTGGCATGATTAATGGTGCCCGTTTCCGCTGTATCAATGCCGGCAATCACTTTCAAAAAAGTTGACTTTCCGGTTCCATTGACGCCAATCAGTCCAATTCGGTCGTGCGGCTTGATGTTACAGGAAATATCATTCAGTAATATTTTATCCCCATAAGATTTAGATAAGTTCTCGATTGTAAGCATTGTATTACCTTCCCATTGTTGAATCTTCATCGTTATTGCGGTTTTTAATCAGCTGTTTTATTAATATGACAATTAAAAATAACAGCCAGGATGTTGCTGCATAAAATATGAATTTGCTTACCGGATCCATATATCTGAAATAAAACGCCATCCCGGTCCAGATAATACCAACTATGACGATTTGATAAATTAAACCTTTAATTTTGAATGCCTCCAGTTATACATACGCTCTATCCATAGTGTATCTTACTGAAGGCGACAATGGAAGACATAACGTGTTTGGCTGAAGTTCACCAGAAATTGGCTGATACTGTCACAATTGATTCCAACGCATAAGTGCAGTACATACTGAACGAATCATTCAGCCAATTCTCTGAGAACATTGGCTGTTTCGATGGCGGCTGTTGCTGCTTCCGATCCTTTATTGCCCGCTTTTGTTCCGGCCCGTTCTATCGCTTGTTCGAGCGTTTCTGTCGTTAACACCCCAAAAATAACCGGCTTACCCGACTGCATTGCCGCACTGGCTATCCCTTTGGCAGCTTCATTACAGACATAATTAAAGTGCGGCGTTGACCCACGGATAACTGCCCCAAGAGTCACAACCGCATCATATTCATTTTTTGCCGCCATTTTTTGGGCAACCACCGGAATTTCAAACGCACCGGGGACCCAGGCAATGTCGATATTATCTTCCTTTATCCCGTGCCGCTTCAGGGTATCGACAGCACCATCCAGCAGTTTGTTCGTAATGAAGTCATTGAACCTTGCTACCACAATACCGATTTTCAATTCTGATCCAACCAGATTGCCTTTAAAATGTTTTAGCAAAATCAACCATCTCCTTTAGCTTTGGTGAGAACTTAGTAAATGACCCATCTTATGATATTTCGTATGCAGATACCGTTTATTTTCGTTGCGTACACCCGTCTCAATCGGCAGACGTGCAGCAATTTTAATGCCGTGAGACTGCAGACCTCTCATTTTTTGCGGATTGTTAGTCAGTAAATTGATGTTTCGCACACCTAAGTCTTGTAAAATCTGGGCGCTGATATGATACTCGCGCATGTCCGGGGCAAATCCCAGCTGCTCATTCGCCTCAACTGTATCCATCCCGGCATCCTGCAGCTGGTAAGCACACAATTTGTTGATCAGCCCGATGCCACGACCTTCCTGACGCATATAGATGAGAACACCGGAGCCCTCGTTGTTAATTCTTTTTAAAGCTTCCTGCAGCTGCGGCCCACAATCACAGCGGTGGGAACCAAATACATCACCGGTCAGGCATTCGGAATGTACACGGGTTAAAACCGGCTCGTCTGCCGAAATATCACCTTTAACAAGTGCAATATGTTCCTTGTCATCCAGATCGTTTGTGTAACCATATATATTAAACGATCCAAACTCAGTGGGCAGTTCAGTTTCTACAACTCGTTTGACATGCATTTCATACTGCTTTCGATAGGCAATCAGATCAGCGATTGAAATCAGCTTCAGGTTAAACTCATCAGCCATTTCCCGTAAATCCGGTACCCGCGCCATCGTGCCGTTGTCTTTGATAATTTCACAAATGACACCTGACGGGAATGCACCACTCAATTCAGCCAGATCAACAGAAGCCTCCGTGTGGCCCTGCCGTGTCAAAACCCCCCCATCTTTGGCAATGAGCGGAAACACATGACCCGGCTGTTTAAAATCATCTTCTTTAACGCCCGGATCAAGCAATGCCCGGATTGTTTTCGATCGCTCGGCAGCGCTGATACCAGTCGCCGTATCTTTATGATCAATGCTGACAGTGAACGCTGTTTCGAACGGATCGCTGCTCTGGCTCGTCATCATCGGCAGTTTGAGTTTCCCGGCTAAATCCGATTTAATCGATGTACACACAAGACCCTTTCCATATGTAATCATAAAATTGATTATATCCGGAGTCACTTTTTCCGACAGGGCAACCAGATCACCTTCATTTTCCCGATCTTCATCATCAACTACAATTACCGGCTTTCCTGCTTTCAAATCGTTTATCGCTTCATCGATAGAATGAAACATTGTGTCCACTTCCTTCTTATTCGTGTCATTTTTCATGATGCTCTTGGCTTAGCATATTTTTCACATGTTTGGCCAGCATGTCGCATTCAATATTGACGACATCACCAGCATCTTTTTCACCTAAAATCGTCTCAGATACCGTGTGCGG
>NZ_DATGTI010000126.1:0-17717 GCF_035301925.1 Lentibacillus sp.
TTTCCGTTCCGGCCAGTCGCTTTCCGCGGGCAACGCTTCAGCCTCCTCGGAAGAAAAGCACTTCCTGCGGGGTCTTCAGCTGTTGCTTTTCCCGCAGGAGTCGACTGGCCTCCACTCCAATCAACCAGCTACAGAGTGGATTGCTGTTGCTTGCCTTTAAAAAGCACATCACCCAAGCGGAGGAAATACACGGAGACTCCTGCGGGAGCAAAGGCATAGGTGAGACCCCGCAGTGCGCAAGCACGAGGAGGCTCACCAGCCGCCCGCGGAAAGCGAAGTGTATTTCTGGAGCGGTAGAAGAAGCACCAATTTCCGCCTAAAGTTACGTCGCAGTTTATGGATTTTGTTTCAAAACAATAATCTTTTAGAAAACTGCCTTTGTTAAAATGCCCCTGCACCCCCGCCGCCAGTAGCAGAAGTCGTTGTATTTGTACTGTTCGATTGGACAGTGGCTGTATATAGGGCTAAGCTGCTTGAACTGAATGATGTTGTCGCATAAACCGGATTATGAAGCAATGGATGATATGTTTCTAATGCAGATAACTGCTTTTTCTGTCCGCACTGTTCTCCATATTTTTCTCCTACATCAAGCACAATGGCATATTCCAGTCTCCGTTCTATTTTAGTCGGATTTGCTCCGACCGGATAGCTCTTATCTTTAAATGTATCATACGCCTGTCTGATCGCATATTTCAGTCGCCGAATCTCTTTGTTCCAGTAAAAGGCCGGAATCAGCAGCAGTAACATGATGGACAGCCCATAAAAAATGAGTGTCATGATTACAGCGGGTGTGAAAGTGAACCCTACTGCTGTCATAAGCAGCATGATAACATAATAGCCAGACAGCACCCATTTATTTCGGTTAAACAGGAGACTGACAACGGTTATAACACCAGCAATAACCGGCAAGACCCACTGCTCTGTCTGGCCGATTGTATCGATGGTTGTAAAATAATAAAACAATCCAAAAGAGCTAACGAGAAGTGGGATGGAAAACAAGGAAAAAGGTTTGAACGGATTCCGTAAATGTTGATAATCATCCCGACTTTTTACCATGCCTGACCACTGATCAAAATTGACTTTGAATTCTTCTGCTTTTTCCTTCTTCACTTCATCGGATTCGTCTTCATGATCAATGAGTGATTCCAGCAGAAAATAATCGCCGTCTTCATCATGTTCTGTGAACAGCCACTGACGCAAAAACTGATCTGCTATATCGATGTCGGCTTTCTCGTGTACCCAGGTAAAACGATAGGTGTTTGTATTTTCCGCTATGGCTGAAGGAACTTCCTTCAGATTGACAATGCCCCGCTGTTTCAATGAAAATAATGCTGCAATAAAGCTTTCATCGGGTAAATGTGAATTCCCATGCAGATACTTCACAAATAATGGATCGGTGTCTTCAACCAATCGAAGCAGAGCATCCTGATCCTTATGCCCGCGGTAACGATTAGGATGTGTCAGCCAAATGAAAATAGCTGCTATTATCATCGCTCCGAGCAACACCCAAATAACTGGTGTAATGCGGTCCATGCCGGCTCCAAGATTTTCTGCACGCTCGGCCAATTCCTGTTCTGCTGACAGGATATCAGCTTCCATTGTTTTATCACGCGTCAATTCCATTTCTGTTAGTTGTTCTGAAGGGAATACAAAACGAATCATCGACGTGCTGCCTGCCTCCAGCAGTGAATTTCGATACTGAATGCTATTGTCTAATGCAGTCAGTTCCCCGGTTTCATCTTCATGTAAAAAGAAATGCATATCATCGGCATTTGTTTCAGCCGGTGGGTGTATAGCTATTTCCACATCATGCAAATCAGTCTCATTTGAATCATCAAAAAAAGCATAGGTTAAATCAGCAACATCCGTATACTTTTTAACGGACCCTTCCACATCATAGCTGTAGAGAACGCGCTTTGTTTCATCTTGAGAATCAGAGTAGATTTGGTATGTATCATCCTCTTCTTCCACTTTCAAAGATTCGAGGTTCTCTGTTGAAGCAGTTGGATCCTGTTCGTCCGCCAGATAAGCTTTGAAGTTTTTCGCATCAGATTCGATTGAACGTGTCATGCCTTCATAGGAACCATTAAATGTATAGGTAAACAGTTCACGAACATGGATGGAACCATCTTTTTCAATTTGTGCATCGATGGTTACCTCATCTATAGAAAAGGAACGATCTTCATCTGAACAGGCTCCCAAGATACAAATGGATAGTAATATGATAAAAACAGTAAATAATTTCTTCATGAATTCATGCCTCCTGATATGCTTATACGGATGAGGCGAAAAAATAGTTTCAGCCATTTTATAGAAATGATTTTCTTTTCATTCGTTGATGGTAATTGTAAAATGTTTTATATATGAATATGTTTATTTTTCACGCAACCAATCCGATATAAAAACTATAGAACGCAGGTGATCAATTTGGAACAACATTCAATAGCAGTGTTGAAGCAATTATTTGAAGCGGATAAATTGGATGAAACATACATAAATGAGCTGAAATCAGACGAGCGAAAAGGTGTTCAAAAACTGATTGAACGGTATGAACGGAAAAAAATAAACGCAATAAGGCTGGAAGAAAATTTTATTCGGATGTCCCAATATGAAAAAAGACTGTATGACAACGGCTGTCAATATATAGCTGGCATAGATGAAGCCGGCCGCGGCCCGCTGGCAGGCCCTGTTGTTGCAGCGGCAGTCATTTTGCCCCGTAATTTTAAACTGCTTGGGCTGAACGACTCCAAGCAATTAAAAGAAGAAACCCGTGATGAATATTTTACAATTATCAAAGATGAAGCTGTGAGCTATGGGATATCTATTATCGATAACCAGACAATTGATCAGGTAAATATCTATGAAGCTACGAAACTCGCCATGTATGATGCTGTCAATCAGCTTGACCCGGAACCAGATCATGTGCTGATTGATGCCGTAGCACTTGATCAGCTGTCATGTACATCAGAGTCAATCGAAAAAGGCGATCAGGAAAGCATATCCGTTGCAGCCGCAAGTATATTGGCAAAAGTAACTCGGGACGGCATTATGAAAGACTTGCATAAAGCGTACCCGGCATATGGTTTTGCCTCCAATATGGGTTATGGGACGAAACAGCATACAGATATGCTTGCAGAACGCGGCATTACGCCTTATCATAGAAAATCATTCGCACCGGTTCAAAGTGTTGTCAGGCAAGTGGCTTCTTTGGACAGTTTTGGACAATAGCAGACCTGGCCAGGATATCGTTTCGGAATAAAACAGAGGAGAGGGATTTCATGAATGTGCAGCATGTGCTGTCAGGGAATCGAATAGCATCACACAGGCCGCAAGTATTAAAGCCCGGTCAGATTATTCAAGGTAAAATTATGAAACTCTTCCCTGATCAAAAGGCACAAATTCAGCTTGGATCGCAAACTATTATTGCTCAGCTCGAAGCATCCCTGTCGGCTGGCACAAAGTACCATTTTCAGGTGCAGCCTTCAGATGATGTCGTTCATTTGCGGGTTCTTGGTGATCAGCTGAAAAATCAAGCTGCCGGTAATGTGATGGAACTGCTGCAGCAGCTTGGACTGAAAGCGACCAGATCAAATGCTGCGTTGGTTCAGTCATTGATAGGCGAAAAGATCCCATTTACCAGAGAACAATTGCAGCGTGCTTTCCAGCTTTTGAATCATGCTAAAAACAGTCAGCAGTCACAGCGAATCATCAAAGGCATGATTTCAAAAGGTCTGCCCCTGACAAACTCGGTTTATCAGGCGCTGGCCTCTGTCAGTTCTGGCGGCATAACCGGGAATATGGCGTCGCTGCTGCATCAATTAAGACAAAACCCTGATCAAACAAGTCTCCAGCAAAATCTCGCCCAACGGATAGGTCAGATGATCGAACCGGCATCCGTCCGTCAGTCATTCGTCAATCAAGTTGCTGCAGAAGCACTTGGTGACAAACAGCAGCTTTTTCAAACACTGAAGGCGGCCGGTGCAGTTGATCCAGCGCTGGATTTTTCCACATGGAAAGCTGAGTGGACAACCTATGCCAGGCAAGGAAACGGTATCAATGGCAAAATGCCGTTCCAGCTTGATCATGCCAAAATCGTGCAGACACTTGAGTCACTAATGAAACATCAAACCAATATAAAAAATGCATCCCGCACACTTGTACAGCAATGGTCTTCAACGATCGAAAGGGCAGTTATGAACGACCGGCCATTAACAAACCAGGTTTTTTTGCAGTTGAAACAACAGCTTGCGAAATCATTTTTGCCATGGCTGACAACAGCTCAGCAGCAGATTGCCAAACACATTGATAACAGTCCGCATCAGATGCAGCAGCTGCTGACAACATTACAGATCCTGGCAATTGATCAAACGTATACAACACTGGAAAATGTACTGACATCGCTAAAGGCAGAAGGTCGTTTGCTTCTGGCATCGCCAAAAGAACAATTTCTGAATCACGTCCAGCAAATGTTACGTTATACCGGTTTAAATTATGAAAATCAGCTTGCCGGAAACAACATGCATATGCAACAGGATACAATTAAATCCATGCTGATACAATTCATTCAACAAAGTGATGGTGCTGTTAATGAACGGTCGCAGCAGCTCCTGAATTTCCTGAATGGCATGCAAATTCAATCTGTTAATGAAACAGTGAATGCCATCCAGGCAAATCTTCAAATGCCGGGTCAAAAATTGGGACTTCCTGATGATTTGCACCTGGCATTTTCCGGCCATAAAACAGAAGACGGAAAAGTCAGTGCCGACTCCTGCCGAATCTTGTTTTATTTAAATCTGTCACATTTAGAAGAAACCGTCATTGATATGCATGTTCAAAAACGGGCTGTTTCAGTAACAATTTACAATGATCAACAAAACCTGGCAGAACGATCGGCTGCATTAAAACCGGTGCTGAGTGAAGGCTTGGCATCACTTGATTATCATTTATCCACGATAACGTTTAAACCGCTGCACGAAAATAACGGGACTGGTCATGAAACAGTTCAAACCACGTATCAAAAACCATACCAGGGGGTGGATTACCGTATATGACAGATAAACGCCAAAAGGCTGCAGCGATGCGGTATGACCAGGAACGTGAACATGCACCGAAAGTAACGGCAACAGGAAAAGGACTGAGAGCTGAGGCCATCATCCAAAAGGCAAAGGAAAACGGTGTACCTGTGCAGGAAGATGAATCATTGGTTGAACTGCTTGCCGAGTTGAATATCAATGAAACGATCCCTGAAGAGTTGTATCAGGCTGTTGCCGAAGTATTTGCCTTCGTGTACAGAACTGACCAGCATATGGCAAACAAATAATCTTTGTTCATATCTATAATCGTTGGACGTCATAAAAAAGGGGCATGAATTTTTTAAAATGTCGTGCCCCCTTTTTTCGGCTTGGAGACGATTATAGTTATGAATAGGACGTATTTTGCCATAAACCGCTAATTCTTGTGAAATCTATCGTTTTTTTATACAATAGGTATGCAGTGAAATTTGATGGGAGGATGAAAGATGAACATTCATGAGTACCAAGGCAAAGACATCTTACGCGAATCCGGTGTCAATGTGCCGAACGGGCATGTCGCATATACGGTCGACGAAGCAGTTGAAGCTGCCAGGAAACTGAACAGTGATGTAACCGTTGTAAAGGCACAGATTCATGCCGGCGGACGGGGGAAAGCCGGTGGCGTCAAGATTGCCAAAAATCTGGATGACGTGCGTACATATGCTGATGAACTTTTGGGTAAAAATCTTGTGACACATCAAACAGGCCCTGAAGGCAAAGAAGTAAAACGTCTGCTGATTGAAGAAGGCTGCGATATTAAAAATGAATATTATGTCGGTCTTGTTGTGGACCGTGCTACATCCCGTGTTGTCATGATGGCA
Organism: Lentibacillus sp.; assembly: GCF_035301925.1. Classification (GTDB taxonomy): domain Bacteria; phylum Bacillota; class Bacilli; order Bacillales; family Amphibacillaceae; genus Lentibacillus. Next base: position 5,894 of record NZ_DATGTI010000126.1, read on the forward strand.
TCAGAAGAAGGCGGCACAGAGATTGAAGAAGTGGCAGCTGAAACACCTGAGAAAATTTTCAAAGAAGTCATCGATCCGGTTGTCGGACTGTCCGGCTATCAGGCTCGCAGACTGGCATTCAATATTAATATTCCGGACGAACTGATTGGCCAGGCAGCAAAGTTCATGATCGGTCTATACAACGTATTTGTCGAAAAAGATTGCTCTATTGCTGAAATCAACCCGCTTGTGACAACAGGTGACGGTCAGGTAATGGCGCTTGATTCCAAACTGAACTTTGATGATAATGCATTATTCCGCCATAAAGATATTGTCGAGTTGCGCGATCTGGAAGAAGAAGACGAAAAAGAAATCGAAGCGTCCAAGTATGATTTGAGCTATGTTGCACTTGACGGTAATATCGGCTGTATGGTTAACGGTGCAGGATTGGCTATGTCAACAATGGATATTATCAAACATTATGGCGGCGAACCGGCTAACTTCCTTGATGTTGGCGGCGGTGCAACAGCAGAAAAAGTTACAGAAGCTTTCAAAATCATTTTGTCCGATTCAAATGTTAAAGGTATTTTTGTAAACATTTTCGGCGGCATCATGAAATGTGATGTCATTGCTGAAGGTGTTGTGGAAGCGACAAAACAGGTGGGACTCGATATTCCGCTTGTTGTAAGGCTCGAAGGTACAAATGTTGATTTAGGCAAGAAAATTCTTGATGAATCAGGATTGAACATCACATCAGCCGGATCAATGGCTGACGGCGCAGAAAAAATCGTTTCCGCAGTGAAGTAAATTGCTAAAACCAGTGAACAAAGAAAGGACGGACGAAAATGAGTGTATATGTTGATAAAGACACAAAAGTGATTGTTCAGGGAATTACCGGCGGCACAGCCAAATTCCATACGAAACAAATGCTTGAATATGGTACGAAAATAGTTGGCGGTGTGACACCGAAAAAAGGCGGAACCGAAGTGGAAGGTGTTCCCGTTTTCAATACTGTTAAAGAGGCTGTTGACGAAACAGGAGCAAACGCATCCGTTGTGTATGTACCGGCACCGGCTGCAGCAGATGCCATTCTGGAAGCAGTCGATGCAGAATTGGACCTTGTTATTTGTATAACCGAACATATTCCGGTTATGGACATGGTGAAAGTAAAACGCGCCATGGAAGGTAAAAAGACACGTCTTGTAGGTCCTAACTGTCCTGGTGTCATTACGGCAGATGAATGTAAGATTGGTATTCAGCCTGGATATATCCATAAAAAGGGACATATCGGGGTTATTTCCCGTTCAGGCACCTTAACATATGAGGCCGTGCATCAATTGTCTGAGGCAGGCTATGGCCAGACAACTGCTGTAGGTATTGGCGGTGACCCTGTAAACGGTACAAGCTTTATTGATGTATTGAAAGCATTTAACGAAGATCCGGAAACTGAAGCTGTAGTCATGATCGGTGAAATTGGCGGAACAGCTGAAGAGGAAGCGGCCGAGTGGGTTAAAGCCAATATGGATAAGCCCGTTGTCGGCTTCATTGGCGGCGCAACAGCACCTCCCGGAAAACGGATGGGTCATGCCGGTGCGATCATTTCCGGCGGCAAAGGGACAGCTGAAGAAAAAATCCGTATTATGAACGAATGCGGTATTAAGACAGCTGACACACCGGCAGAAATCGGCGAAACCATGATTAATGTTTTAAAAGAAAATGGTTTGCAGGAAAAGTGCAAAACGCACTGATTGTCTAAATGTTGAAACCCAAAGGCGCGTGGTCTTTGGGTTTCAGCTATCACATTATTTTCGGGAAAACTAAATAAGGATGTGATCAATTGGAAATAGTCCGTAAGCGCTTAATTCATATTTATCGGTGCCGTGGTGTCTCCCGCCGGACGATAAGGAAGTTTGCGCGCTATGATCCCACACTAAAAAGTATCTACAAACTAACTGCTTCCGAAATCACCCAACTTTTTTCCCTGCCTGTGAAAAATGCCTCTTTGTTTCATTCGGATCTCCGAAATCCAGTCTTGAAATCCCGAATCCAGCATGAATTGAAATCAGTAAAGGTTTTAACAGCAGTTGACGATAACTATCCTTTTGTGTTAAAAACTATTAAAGATGCGCCGCTGGTATTATATGCCATTGGCAATACAAATTTATTGACACAAAATCCAATACTTAGTGTGATCGGTACAAGAAAGCCATCACCTGAAGCGATGCGAAAAATGGAAAAATTTGTGCTGCCCTTAGTGCAAGACGACTGGATCATTGTCAGCGGTATGGCAGCAGGGATCGACAGCTACGCGCATCAGCTGGCAACTCAACATAAAGGGAAAACGATTGCTGTGCTTGGCAGCGGATTTAATCATATTTATCCAAAACAAAATACAAATCTTTTTAAACAGATTGCTAATAAAGGGTTATTGCTGTCCGAATACCCTCCGGACACCCCGCCCGAACGGTTTCACTTTCCTGAACGCAATCGGATTATCAGCGGTTTAAGTTTTGGTACATTTGTCATTGAAGCGACTGAAAAAAGTGGTACATTAATTACGGTTGATCAGGCACTGGATCAGGGCAGAGAAGTTTATGCACTCCCGGGTTCACCATTGACACCGCATACAAAGGGGTGCCACCAAATGATTCAGGATGGTGCAAAACTGGTCCAGAGTCCGGATGATATTTTGGAAGATTGGTTGAGAATAGAGCCAAATTGGGTCATATGAACCAAGCGAATGTCATAACATGTTTGACAAACACCGTGTAACTATTTAATATTAGTGAAGATTTTTCAATTCAACTTATGGATGCGAATCTGGGAGGAAACGATATGTCTGATTACCTCGTGATCGTGGAATCGCCAGCAAAAGCGAAGACGATCGAACGTTATTTAGGTAAAAAATATAAAGTGAAAGCATCGATGGGTCATGTCCGTGATTTGCCGAAAAGTTATACGGGGGTTGATCCTGATAATCAATTTAAACCGAAATATATTACGATTCGCGGAAAAGGCGACGTATTGAAAGAATTGAGATCTGCTGCCAAAAAGGCTGAAAAAGTCTATCTGGCAGCTGACCCTGACCGTGAAGGTGAAGCCATTGCCTGGCATTTAGCCTATGCGTTAAATGTGGATGAGAATTCCAACTGCCGGGTTGTGTTTAATGAAATTACCAAAGACGCGATTAAAGAATCATTTAAACATCCGCGATCGATTGATCATGATTTGGTGGATGCCCAACAGGCCAGGCGTATTCTCGACCGGCTTGTCGGGTATAACATAAGTCCATTACTATGGAAAAAAGTCAAAAGAGGATTAAGTGCCGGCAGAGTTCAGTCGGTGGCTGTTAAAATGATTATTGATCGTGAAAAGGAAATTAAGAATTTCAATCCGGAAGAATACTGGTCGATTGATGCCCAGTTTCAAAAAGATAAGGATGTGTTTGAAGGGGCCTTTTACGGGATCAGCGGCAAAAAGCAAGAATTGAAATCCGAGGCTGATGTCAAAGTAATCACGGATAAACTGGATGGTAAACAATTTTCAGTTGATAAAGTGAATAAACGTGAACGCAAGCGCAATCCGGCCAAGCCGTTTACAACATCATCACTGCAGCAGGAAGCGGCCCGGAAGATTAATTTCCGGGCGAAAAAAACGATGATGGTAGCCCAGCAGCTATATGAAGGCATCGATTTAGGCAAAAAGGCCGGTGGTATTACAGGTTTAATCACTTACATGCGTACAGACTCCACACGTATCTCAGAGTCGGCCAAACAAGAGGCTAAAAGCTATATAGCGGAGCATTACGGAAAGAATTATATTGGGTCACCCGGAAAGGCCAAGAATCAGCAAGGTGCCCAGGATGCTCACGAAGCCATCAGGCCTACATCGGTCATGCGTGATCCAAAATCATTAAAAGACGTTTTATCACGGGATCAATACCGTCTTTATAAACTCATCTGGGAACGCTTTCTGGCAAGTCAGATGGCTCCGGCTGTTATGGATACGATGACGGTCCATTTATTGAATAATGGCGTTGAATTCAGGGCAACCGGTTCAAAAGTGAAATTTAAAGGGTTTATGAAAGTATATATTGAAGGAACGGACGATAAAAAAAAGGATGACAATAAGTTTTTGCCCGATTTATCAGAGGGCATGGTTGTGGATGCGAAAGAGATTACACCGAACCAGCATTTCACGCAGCCGCCGCCGAGATATACCGAGGCAAGACTTGTCAAGACAATGGAAGAGAAGGGAATTGGACGGCCTTCAACCTATGCGCCCACACTCGACACGATACAGCGCAGGGGATATGTACAGCTTGATAATAAACGGTTCGTCCCGACTGAACTCGGTGAGATTGTCACTGATATCCTAAAAGAATTTTTCCCGAAAATCATTGATATTGACTTCACTGTTCAGATGGAAGAAGATCTTGATTCCATTGAAGAGGGAAAAACAGAATGGATCAAGGTACTGGATGACTTTTACAGCGGTTTTAGAAAGCGACTGGAAAAAGCAGAACAGGAGATGGAAAAAGTCGAAATCCGGGATGAGCCCGCTGGCATCACCTGTGAAAACTGCGGCCACGAAATGGTTTATAAAATGGGCAGATACGGTAAATTCCTGGCCTGTTCCAATTTTCCGGAATGCCGTAATACCAAGCCGATTTTAAAGAAAATTGGTGTGACATGCCCTAAATGTAAAAAAGGTGATGTTGTTGAGCGGAAATCCAAAAAAAACCGGAAATTTTTTGGATGTGACCGTTATCCGGCGTGTGATTTTGTTTCATGGGATAAACCTGTTTCAAGACCATGCCCGAAATGCGGATCATTGCTGGTGGAAAAGCGAACGAAAAAAGAAACGCGTGTCCAATGCACCAACTGTGATTATAAAGAATCCGCACAAAATTAACTGCCTGTTAAACGACAGGCAGTTTTCTTGTGCAGCAATTAGGGTATTACTTATACGAACGGGGTTATTTGAAAGGTCGGGAAAAAAGTGATGTTTTCACATTTTGGTCACAGAAAAGGAAGTTTTTTGATAATTCAATTCTTAATTGTTGACTAATTAAAATGAAAGAGATATAATTGCGCATTGGTAAGGTAAATTTACTTGACAGCCGCGGTGAATTAGAAAGGAATATGCCCATTTCTGAATTTTATCATAATTTAGTCAAGTTTATTGCATTCAGATAATTTATATGGTATGCTTTATTCGCTGTGAATCGAGGTGCGAAATTGAATCATTTTACCGAATTCAGTCACGCATTCAGAGAGTATTTGCAAGTCGAAAAGAATGCTTCACCATTTACCGTTAAATATTATATGGATGATCTGGAAAGTTTTTTTGCATTTTTGGATCAGGAAGCCATCAGCCGCCTTGAGGATGTTGATCATAAATTAATTCGCATCTACCTTACTTGGCTATATGAGAAAAAAATGGCGCGGCGGACGGTATCCCGGAAAATTTCCAGCTTGAAAAGTTTTTATCGATTTCTTGAGCGGCATAATCATGTGACAGAAAACCCATTCATCTATGTGAACGTTCCAAAAGCCGAAAAGACCATACCAGGATTTTTGTATATGGAAGAATTGGAGAAATTGTTTGACGTAAGCGATTTGGAAAAACCGCTTGGACAGCGCAATCAGGCGTTAATAGAAACGCTATATGCAACGGGGATACGTGTCAGCGAATGCCAGAGGATAAGGCTGTCGGATATTGATTTCTCCATCGGTACGATGTTCATTAAGGGTAAAGGCAACAAGGAGCGGTATATTCCATTTGGCCGCTTTGCTGAAATTGCCCTGGAAACATACATAAACGATGGGAGAGAAAAGCTGCTGCGTAAAGCTGATGCGGCTACGGACGCTGTCTTTTTGAATGCAAAGGGTGGCCCGCTGACCGTCAGAGGGATCCGTAAAATTTTGAATAAAATGGTTGAAGATGCGGCCATGACAATTCATGTACATCCGCATAAATTACGTCATACGTTTGCAACACACATGCTGAATGAGGGGGCTGACCTTCGCACAGTACAGGAGCTGCTGGGACACGAAAACCTGTCATCGACCCAAATCTATACACATGTAACGAAAGATCGATTGCGCCATGTGTATATGAATAGTCATCCGCGAGCCAAAGAGTAATCTTCACGGGAAGAGGTGATGGACGTGACAGCTGAGATGCATGCAACGACAATTTTTGCTGTCAGGCATAACGGACAGTGCGCCATGAGTGGTGACGGGCAAGTCACGTTGGGTAATGCTGTTGTTATGAAGCATAAAGCACAAAAAGTCCGCACGCTGTATAAAGGCCAGGTTCTGGCGGGATTTGCCGGATCTGTAGCAGATGCGTTTACATTATTTGAAAAGTTTGAAGGAAAATTGGAAGCTTTTGATGGCAATCTTGCCAGGGCTGCAGTGGAACTGGCAAAAGAATGGCGAAGTGATAAAGTGCTTCGCAAATTGGAAGCAATGCTTATCGTGATGAATAAGGAGAAAATGTTTCTTGTGTCAGGAACTGGTGAGGTCATTGAGCCTGATGATGGTATTCTTGCAATAGGTTCTGGCGGGAACTATGCATTGAGTGCCGGCAGGGCATTAGTCAGACACTCGCATGATCTTTCTGCAGGGGAGATTGCCCGTACAGCCCTTAAGATAGCCAGTGAAATATGTGTGTATACAAACGACCACATTACACTGGAGGTACTTGAGTGATAAGGAGGCCTTTCTTGAATGGGGATGGATTATACGCCAAAACAGATTGTGGAGCAGCTTGATCAATATATTGTTGGTCAGTCGGAGGCTAAAAAATCAGTTGCTGTGGCATTAAGAAACCGGTACCGGCGAATGAAGCTTGAGGAGAAAATCAAGGATGAAATTGTTCCGAAAAACATTTTGATGATCGGACCTACCGGAGTCGGCAAAACCGAGATTGCACGCCGGCTGGCAAACATGGTCAGTGCTCCGTTCGTTAAAGTTGAAGCGACTAAATTCACCGAAGTCGGTTATGTCGGCCGTGATGTTGAATCAATGGTCCGTGATCTGGTTGAAATGTCTTTCCGCATGGTAAAGGAAGAAAAGATGAACGAAGTGAAAGACCGTGCGGAAAAAGAAGCAAATAAGAAGCTTGTTGAGCTGCTTGTTCCACAGGCAAAAAAGCAAAACAATATGAAGAATCCGTTTGAAATGTTATTTTCGGCGCAGGATGATAATGGTGAAAGCAATGATTCGACTCATAAAGACGAAGAAATCCGAAATAAACGCAAGCAGGTTGAACATCAGCTGGCTTTAGGCGAATTGGAGGAAAGAATCGTTACAGTGGAGATTGAAGAACCGCCGCCATCGATGTTTGATATGCTGCAGGGCTCCGGCATGGAACAAATGGGAATGAACATGCAGGATGCACTTGGACAATTCATGCCGAAAAAGAAAAAGAAGCGGAAATTGCCAGTTTCAGAAGCTAGAAACGTGTTAACAACCCAGGAAGCCCAAAAGCTTGTTGATATGGAAGAAGCGGCACAGGAAGCCGTTAAGCGTGCTGAACAATCGGGAATATTATTTATTGATGAGATTGATAAAGTTTCCGGTGAAGAGAGCAATCAGGCCAATGTATCACGTGAAGGTGTACAGCGGGATATTTTGCCGATTGTCGAAGGGTCAACGGTTGTAACTAAACACGGTCCGGTGAAAACAGACCACATGCTGTTCATCGCGGCCGGCGCGTTTCACACAGCAAAACCATCCGATTTAATACCCGAGTTGCAGGGACGATTTCCAATCCGGGTTGAGCTGGAAAAATTAACGGTTGAAGATTTCAAGCGGATTTTAATGGAACCATCCAATGCCTTATTGAAACAATATTCGGCATTATTAAAAACAGAAGGTATAAATGTTGTGTTTACGGAGCAAGCTGTAAATAGATTGGCAGAAATTGCCTTACAGGTTAACCAGGAGACAGATAATATCGGGGCACGAAGACTTCATACGATATTGGAAAAACTATTGGAGGATTTATCGTTTGAAGCACCTGATATAAATATGGAAACGATTGAAATTACAGATGATTATGTTGATAAAAAATTAAGCAATATAGTCAAAAATAAAGATTTAAGTCAATTTATTTTATAAGTTGATTGGAATGGAGGATATTTAAAATGGAACTTTTAGAACGTGCAAGAAAAATTAATGCGTTGCTGCAAAAAACAACAGGTAAATCAGTGAATTTCAATGACGTATCGGCCACACTCAGAGATGTCATCAAAGGAAATGTGTTTATCCTCAGCAGACGAGGAAAACTGCTGGGCTATGCGATAAACCAGGAGATTGAGAATGAACGCATGAAATCAATGCTCGAAGAAAGACAATTTCCGGAAGAATATACGCAAGGATTGTTTAATATTTTTGAAACGACTGCGAATTTGGATATCGACAGCCCGTATACCGCTTTTCCGGTGGAGAACCGTGACCTGTTCAAAGATGGGCTGACGACAATTGTTCCAATCATTGGCGGCGGTGACCGGCTTGGCACATTGGTGCTGAGCAGACTGTCGGAAAGTTTCAGTGAGGATGATCTTCTGCTTGCTGAATATGGTGCTACTGTTGTCGGCATGGAAATACTGCATGAAAAAACCGAGGAAATTGAAGTGGAAGCCAGAAGCAAAGCAGTTGTTCAGATGGCTATCAGTTCGCTTTCCTACAGTGAACTGGAAGCAATCGATCATATCTTTGAAGAATTGAATGGTAATGAAGGATTGCTTGTTGCCAGCAAAATAGCTGACAGGGTTGGCATTACCAGATCAGTTATCGTCAATGCGTTAAGAAAACTTGAGAGTGCCGGCGTTATTGAATCCCGTTCACTCGGTATGAAAGGAACATATATTAAAGTGTTAAATGATAAATTTCTGGTAGAGCTGGAAAAATTACGTTCCAGATAAAAATTCTATAAGTAGGTAAAAAAACGGTTATCGACGACTGATAGCCGTTTTTTTTAATGCCAGAAAATAAGTTGCTGCACTAAATAGTAAAACTCAGCAGGATTTACTTTCCGCTGAGCTTTGACGTTTAAATATATTAGAATCATGTAAATTATGCTGAGAAAAATTTGACACATATTTTTGATCTAAATTAATTTTGAATAGTTCATTTTAATATATAATAGAAGCTGGGAAATAATTCTATATTCTTTGTTGGGAGGAGATAACTAATGGGGATAAATAGCATCTTTAATAATTGCTGTGATAAATATCACATTTGTCCTTCTGAATAGGGGTTAAACTACACATTGGATACACTTGGAAAAGTTAAACAATTACGTTAAAAAACAGTCTAAAATGTTTTATGCCAGTACAAGAATGACATACAAAAAGGTTGGTGGGATTTGTGGCATTAATGCTTCATGGAAAGAAAGAATCGATACCGGAACTGCATGATGATACGTACATAATTGAGGATGTTAACAATCGGATCAATGAGTTATTGAAGCTTCTGCAAATCACGGATCAAGATTTTGAAAATGTAAAAAAGATAGATTCCATTATGGAAGAGCATGCGTTCGAAATGGCCAAACGGCATTATGATATGGTTATGAAAATCCCTGAAATCCAGCAAATTATGAGTGAAAACTCAAATTTCGACCGGTATACAAAAGCAATTACAGCGTACTTTAAGGAGTTGTCAAGGCCAAAATTTTCCAAGGACTATGTAGAATATCGGAAAAAGATTGGACGGGTCCATAGCCGGATAGGCTTATATGATGAATGGTATGTTGGCTCTTATATCCGGGTTTATGAATATTTGCTGCCAATTATTATAAAGAAATTCCGGCATTCACCAAAAACGATAACCGAAATTGTCCTGTCCCTTATTCGGATTATGACGTTTGATACGTTGGTTGTGATTAGCTCTACCCAGGAAGCAAACGATTATCATCTTGTGCAAAATATAAGCAAGGTCATGGAGTACGTTATAGGCGCGGATAAAGTCAAACTATTGTTGGACAGTGTCGACTCATCCATTGATGAAACATCGAGTGTCAGTGCAGCGTCACAGGAATTAAATGCATCGATTGAACAAGTGACGGAAAATGCAGTAGAAGTGTCCGAAAGTGCAGAGAAGATGATCGAAGAAGCAGGAGAAGGCCAAAAAACAATTGAACAGGCTTTAAATGGGTTTCTGACAATGGCAGAAGAATTCACCTCCACAAAAGAAAAAATAGATAATTTAATTGATAACATGGCCGGTACAACGCAAGTGATTGATACCATTAAAAACATTGCGGATGAAACGAATCTATTAGCCTTAAATGCCAGTATCGAAGCAGCACGGGCTGGAGAACATGGAAAAGGATTTGCCGTTGTTGCTGATGAGGTCCGGAAATTAGCGGAGCAAACTAAAACATCGGTTGAAGAAGTTTCAACAACGATTCATCAAATTCAAGGGCGTTCGAATGAGGTTGCCAGCGATGTCAAAGGCATGTCAGCGTCATTACAGGATCGGGTCGGGCATGCCAGACAATCGATTGACATGATTAATTTGATTACGGAACAAGTCAATCGTGTTGGTGAATCAATTAATACGATTGCGGCTATTACAGAAGAACAAGCGTCGGCAACACAGGATATTACAAATAGAATGGAAGCTGTTCATCAGCATACAGAAACGATCAGACGTCATGCAGAAGAAACCGGTGAATCGATTTATCATGTCAGTTCAGAAGTGAATGATCTAAGGAAACAGACCATCCGCAGCATACCTGAACTGACGCCGGAACAGCTGATACGGGTCGTTCAGACCGAGCATGCACTCTATCAGTGGTGGACATACAATGCCCTGTTAGGTTATCAATCGATAGACGATTTGAAGGAAATCGACCACGAGGCGTGCAGGTTTGGTCAGTGGTATGGGCAAATGAAAGGAAGTTCACTTGCAGCCTCACCATCCTTTAAAGCAATTGAAGAACCACATAGAGAATTTCACGAAATGGTAGAACAAGTGAAACAAACCATTGTACATGGGAATCAGTCTAATGCAAATGAGCTTCTTGAACAATTGAATGGCAAGACACATGACATTATTCGTTTATTGAAGGAACTGCAAGCGGAAGTTGTGCCGTGATTTTTAAACCAAAACGTTAAGCAATTATATAAGTTTTAATGATTTGGTCTCATATGCCATGTTAAGTTAAAAATTTCGACAAAATCGTGAATTTCTCTGAAGTTGGATCAAAATTTTAAATCCCTCTGCCGTTGTATTGATTGGGGATTTCCTATACACTTACTCAGCTATTTCCCTTATAACTAAACATCAATAAGTAAAAAGTTGTATAAAGTTGTTGATTTTTGTCGAATACAACTATTATACTAGTCTGTAGGAAATGGTTCATTTTTCCTATACCACCGAAGATAAAGGCAAACTATTCGAAAGGGTAGGACGCAAAGCTAAAGGGTCTAATATGCAGATTTTACGCATAATGATCGCCTGGCTGCCACTTTTTATTTTAATAGAGAACATTAATTTAAATTTTGCCTATTCACCTACTTCATGAATAGCCTTTTTTATTGATAAAGGGGGGAGCACTGGGAAGCAGGAAGATTCTTATAGAAAGGGCTGGGACAAAAGTGTTTTATTTAAGAAAAATCAAACTAACTAGGAATTATGGTTGGTACGTATAATCCGCTCCGGAAATATACTTCGCTTTCCGCACGAACCCATTGATACAAAGCAACAAAATTAGTTGAGAACCTTTAACAACGAATGCGGAATGGAGCGTGACATGTTGAGTACAACAACTAAGGATCAAACGAAAGTCATAACAGACTTATTAAATGGGACATTCTCATCCC
>NZ_DATGTI010000127.1:0-13037 GCF_035301925.1 Lentibacillus sp.
GTAAACTGCGAGTTGCGAGGAGTGCTGCTTCTCCGACACCTCATGCAACACGACGAGCACCAAGTATATTTCCGGAGCGGGACATAGGCACCAACTTAAGTTCGGATTTTTCTTTAATAAAAATGCTTTTGTCCCAGCCTCAATATTTACTTTTATTACTTAAGCTCCCTTGATAACCAAAATCCGAAAATGTCTCATAAGGATGCTTCTTTTATTAAATATTCTGTGTTACTTTCCAGCAAATCGTAAGCGTCATCAGAAATAAGCTCTTCGTCTCGCTGATAATCGAGGAGGTTTTGAAAACCATTCAGATGTTTTAGCACTTTTTCCGTTTGTTCTGTTTCTTCAAAGCGCTTTACTGCAGCAAGATGAACATCCAGCGATCTTGCCACATTATCATCAGCAAGTTCCCCTTTGTCCCGTAAGCTTTCCACCTGTTGTTGCATACTATATAGTGACGGTGCTTCAACGCTAACTGTAATGTTTTTATTGATTGTTTTGCCGTTTTCTTCATAACGAATTTCAAGTTCTTGATCACCAATTTCATTTGAATTGAATCCTGTAATATCTGAAGGTTCCGTAACATCACGCTGGTAACCATTATCATATTGTGCATAAACCGTTAAATTTAATTTTTCATTTAAGCTATACTCTAAGTCACCTTCAATATTTAGCTTTTCCAGTTTAGAAATTGGTAAATCTTTGGATTCCTCTACACCGGCAATTTGATACATACCTCTTATTTTTAAAGACCAAGGTTCTTCTGTTTTATCTTCTCGATACCAACCAGCATTACCTTCTCCTAAAAATTCAATAGGATCTTTGTCAAATTCTTTGGCCTTTAACTGTGACATGGTGTAATAGAATATACTTCCTCTTTTTAAATGATATTGGCTGGATATCATAGAAAATGTGTCAATATCATAATCATTGTACAAAATATCAAAACTGTTCGATGCATTTTCAACAGTATTTGAACTTTCATTTTCTACAATGATTCTGTCTTCTGAAAGCCCGTGATCCACTAGCCAATCATGCATACGATCGCCTTCAGTCCAGCCGTTTTTCTCTACGCCGCCGGTTACTAAGACATAAGCGTCAGGGTATTTGTTTGCACTATTTAGAGCAACTTCTAGTCTACCAATTAATTCATCTTTCATTTCACCATTATTATCTAAAGCAAATCCTAAGACAACAAATACATGCTTGTTATCTTCTGGCAAACCATCAGGAGCTACATTTAAATTTTCCTTCATTTCATTTTCAATCCAGTCCCACTGATCAATGACTGAATGCCATATTTTATAATCTTCTGGGGATTCTTCCTCCATTAGGTCGAGCGTTCTTAAAACGTCAGTATGTGCTTCTTCCCCATAATAATATATTAGTTCACTTATTAGCTTACCCAGACTCTTTGAATTGTGATGCATTTCTGCTGATACATTTGAGAAAGGCATTAAACTAAATATCAATAATGCACTGATTAAAATGTTAAATATTTTTTTCATGTATCATTACACCTCACTTTGTTAATTTTAAAAAGTACAGAATTTTGACCGACATTATTAACATTTGTATCTTGAAAATGACAATTGATTACTATTCCAGCACTGCTAACATGACATTTGTCCAAGTTTACGAACTTCTAATGTACGACACCTCTCTTTAAAGTAATTTTTCAACAAAATATTCTACTTATTAAACTATACCGAATGATGAAAAAATAACGAGTATCTTAAGTCACAATTATGACATGAAAAAATCTTTGGTTTGGGTAAATGGTCTGTTTTGCGTGGTGGGAATTAAGAATTATATGATTTCTTAAGAGGCTTCAACCCTCAAGATCCTTTAGAAAAGCTGTAGAATTTTGGATGGAAAAATGCAGCTTTCGCTCGTTAAAATGATACAACTTTATTTTTGTTGAATACAGATGCCGCGCTGTCATGTATATTCCCATACTTTTCAGCCACACTAAAATATGATGAACTCTGGAAAGGATGGGTATCTTTAATGGTTTATTTAAAAACATTGGGTATTAAAGCGCTTGCAATTGGTGTTACCGTATTCTCGTTATTTGGTATTTTTTACAATGCGGATGTGATGAATTTATTTTGGATCAGTTTGCTGACAACTGGTCTTGCATTTCTCATCGGCGATTTATTTGTACTACGCAGATTTGGTAATGTGACTGCTTCGATTGCCGATTTTCCACTGGCATTTCTGTCGATTTGGCTGCTGGGGAGTCTGTTCATTGAAGCAAGTATTCCAATTGCCACGACTTCCCTGATGGCAGCTTTTTTTATTACATGCTGTGAACCGTTCATACATACGTATATGATCGAGAACCTTGAAGAAGATGCGTTTGAAGAACGTGAAACAACGCCAGGAGCCGGCGAACTGCAGACTGAATTTGCAGAGGAATTTGATTCGGAAACTCTGACAGATGAAAAAGAGAATCATCATGATAAAAATGATGATAAAAATTAATCCCTGAGTTTTTGAAACCTCTCCCCCAGATTAATCGTAGGAATGAGTAACAATCATTTTAAATTCTAACGTTTGTCATGTATCATGGTAATGAGGATTTTACTGAAATCATGATGTGACATGCGATTTTTCAGAGGTTAGTAGGGGGAGAGAAAATATTGGATGTTTTTGATGGAGGGTCAAACGGTTCTAACCGCGGCCGGAAAATAACGTGGAATAAGAAGTTTAACTGGATTGGATATATAGTACTTGCGATTATCCTGGTAGTGATAGCAGGTTTATTTTCGCTGCAGCTGATTACGGATTATATTTGGATGGATTCACTTGACTTTTCAGGTGTTTTTACAACCATTTTAACAAGTAAAGTGCTGTTGGGTGCTGCCGGATTTGTCTTATTTGCTATCGGTACATTTATAACGCTTTACTGGATTCGTCGCTCGTACATAAAACATTTTGACTCAAGTCAGTTACCGCCAATTCTGGACAGACGAAAGACTATGATGCTGATGATGCTTGGTATATCAGCTGTAGTCGGACTATTCGGAAGCAGTATCATTCAGGGGGTCGGCTGGGAACAAGCACTGAAATTGCTCAATCATGCTTCATTTGGACAGACAGATCCATATTTTGGTTTGGATGTTTCCTTTTATGTGTTTGTTTTGCCGATGCTGAATTTAGTCGTTTTTGTCCTGTTAGGTTTGAGTATCTTTTTCCTGTTGGTGGAAATTGCCGCCTATTCTGTGTTCGGTATGTATCGGATGAGTCGATCGGCACAACTCCATCTTGGCATAACGCTTGGATTGATTGGGTTGCTTTTGGCAGGTTTTCATCTCTTGCAGCCGTTTGGAACGTTGTCGACGACCCAGGTCAATTTGTTTCAGGAAAGTATTGTGAACGGCTTAAGCTATACGGATGATGTCGTCAACATTCCGAAAGCGTATATCCTGGCTGCAGTGGCTGTTCTCATGACGGTCTGGATGATCATCAAACTCATCAGGGGCAACATACAGACGATGATAACGCCAATTGCCATCTATATTGGGTTGGTTATCGTGGGCCAGGGTGCTTCATTGGCTGTGCAAAATTTTGTTGTTTCACCAAATGAATTTTCCATGGAAAAACCGTATTTGGATGATAATTTAAATTACACAAGGGCTGCTTATGATTTAAATAATATTAGTGAGAAAGAACATCCGGGCAATCATTCACTGGATGCAGAAATGGTGGAGCGAAACGCTGATACGATTGATAACGTCCGCATGAACGATGTGCGCCCATTACTTGATGTCTATAATCAAGTACAGACCTTCCGTACGTATTATGAATTCAATGATGTCGACATTGACCGTTATGAAGTTGATGGTGAGTATGAGCAAGTATTCCTGGGGGCAAGGGAGCTGAATACGTCTGATCTGCCTGATCAAGCCCAAACGTGGGTTAACCAGAACTTGCGGTATACACATGGCTATGGTGTTGCGATGAGTCATGTCAATAAGGTGACAGCACAAGGACAGCCGGAATATATGCTTCAGGATCTGCCCCCTGAAGGTGTCATGGACGTTAGTCGGCCACAAATCTATTTTGGTGAGGAAAATGCTCCAAATGTGATTACCAATAGCGCGGTGGAAGAATTTGATTACCCTTCAGGCGATGAAAATGTCAATACACAGTATGAAGCAGATAAAGGGATCCCGTTAAGTGGTATTAATCGCTTAATATTTGCATTGAGTGAAGGTAACTTCCGGATGCTAGTTTCTGATCAGTTAACAGAAGACAGTCAGCTGCTTGCAACCCGAAATATCATGGACCGTGTCAATCGAATTGCACCGTTTTTCACCTATGATGAGGATCCTTATTTAGTTGTGCGGGATGACGGCAGTCTGGTCTGGATGATTGATGCGTATCTGACGGCTGAAAATTACCCGTATTCAGAGGCTTTTCAGGGTGAGACAAATTATATTCGAAACTCTATAAAAGTAACCGTTGATGCGTATACAGGTGAAGTGAATTTCTATGCAGCTGAACCGGAAGATCCATTACTAAAGACGTTCCAAAATATATTCCCTGAACTCATAACGGAAGAGGTGCCTGAGGATATACGTGCCCATTTCCGGTACCCGACAGATTTGTTTAAGGTTCAGGCTAAGATGTATGGTACTTATCATATGTCCGATTTAGAAGTGTTTTACAATCGCGAGGATACATGGCAATTTCCGACAGAGCGGTATTTCAATGAAGATATCGAGATGGAACCGTATTACACAACGATGAAATTGCCTGAAGAGGATGAGGAAGAATTTATCCTGATGATGCCATATACGCCGAAAAACAGGCAAAATATGATTGCCTGGATAGGTGTGCGGAATGATGGGGAACATTATGGTGAAACGTTTGTGTATCAATTCCCTAAACAGCGGAATATATATGGTCCGCAGCAAATCGAGAACCGGATTAATCAGGATAGTGAAATATCTCAGGAATTGAACTTGTGGTCACAAGGTGGCTCAGAAGTCATTCGCGGTAACTTGCTTGCCATACCGATTGAAGATACTATCATCTACGTTGAACCAATCTACATCGAATCCAATAATGAAACATCACTGCCGGAAGTCAAAAGAGTTGTGGTGGCATACGGTGACCACATTGTCATGGAGGCAAACTTTGATAAAGCACTTGAAGAGATACTGAACATCGTTGATTCTGACAGTCAGGGTAATGGACAGCAGGAAGATGAAGAAGGCCAGGAAGATCAACAAGAGGAACAACCGGATCCTTCAGAGCCAATTATGGAGGCAGAAGAAAGACTACAGGAGTTTTCCGACCTATTTGAGTCATACCAGCAAGCCTTGTCTGATGGGAACTGGCAGAAAGCTGCTGAGATCATGAGTGAGCTGGAAAGTATGCTGGATGAAATGGAGACATCCAATGGAGGCAATAATGCCGATACGCCTGATAATCCTGAGGGCTCCCAGGCGCCTGAAGATAACGCAGAATCATCGGATAATCAAGAAGAATAGCATAGAAAAAATCGGGATGCGCCGTAAGGCATCCCGATTTTTTTGTCCCGCATGTAACGGACAGTAATCCGCCAAAGAACGGCGTCTAACTGTCCGTAAATGCCCGATTCTGCTCAACTAACATTCAGTGGAGACAAACGCTCGATTGAATGAAGTGTCACTCTATATAAGGGTCCTCTACAGTGTACGCCACTGTGGTATTTTTGCTTTATTACTTAGCGTTAATGAAAAATCGAAAATAAATTGGCGGAATTCGCTGGAGGAAGCGCACTAGCTATTGCATTGATAAAAGGGCTCATTTTCTTTTCTATCAAAGGTGTAATAAGCGGAAAAAACAGATAGCCGAAATGGTGAATGACGGTATGACAATAGTAAAAATAAAACGGTTTAGATTAATCATAAATGTATTGACCAGTGTGGTCTAAAATGCTATGATGCAATCGACCAAGGTGGTCTAAACAGACGTCTTTATGAATACAATGACAGTAAAGGGGTGAAAAACATTACTGATAAATTTCAAAACCTTGATCATGATAAACAACAACGGATTTTGGATGCAGCGTTTCAGGAATTCGCTGAAAACGGATATGAGCGGGCATCCACCAATCAAATTGTCAAAAATGCTCAGATTGGCAAAGGGATGCTATTTTACTACTTTCAAAGCAAACAAGAGCTGTATCATTATTTAGTTGAGTATGCACTAAAAATCATCCGTGACCAATATTTGAATTTAATCGATATGAACGAGACGGATTTTATTGAACGGATGAGACTGGCCACCCAAGTCAAAATGACATGTTTTGCAGAGAACCCGAGTTTGTTTAATTTTCTTGGAACATTTTTTCTGGAGAGCAAACCAGATCTTCCGCCATATTTGGCACAGCATTATGAACAGTTGTTGGCGGATGGATATGCAATTATGTATGAAAATATCGACAAGACCTTGTTTAGGGATGATATCGATGTTGAAAAAGTTTTTAAATTAATTCAATGGGCAATGGATGGTTACCAGAATGAGGTCGTCAGCCGTCTGAAAGATCAAAAATTGTCATCTGTCGATTTTAATCCATATTGGGAAGCGTTTTATGCGTATCTGGATATATTGAAGAAAAGCTTCTATAAGTAGGGGGAGAGGGCAAATGACGCTTTTAAAAACGGAAAATCTCACAAAGGTGTTTGGAAACTTCAAAGCAGTGGATGAGATTAATATTGAAGTTAAGAAAGGAGAAGTGTACGGATTTATCGGTCCGAACGGTGCAGGCAAGTCGACAACCATCCGTGTTTTATTGGGAATGCTGAAGCCCACAAGCGGGCATGCATCCATTTTTGGTAAAGATGTATGGAAGGATGCAGTGGATATCCATAAGCGGATCGCGTATGTTCCGGGAGATGTGAATTTGTGGCCGAATCTGACCGGCGGCGAGGTTATTGATCTGTTTATGAAGCTTCGCGGCGGCACTATGAATCAAGAACGGCGCGAAGAATTGATTGAGAAATTTAAATTTGACCCTTCAAATAAATGCCGAACGTATTCAAAAGGGAATCGGCAAAAGGTGTCGCTGATTGCAGCATTTGCCTCGGATGCCGATTTGTATATTCTGGATGAGCCGACATCTGGGCTTGATCCTCTGATGGAACTTACTTTTCAGGAATGTGTGATGGAAGCTCGGGAGGCAGGCAAAAGTATCTTACTGTCGAGTCACATTTTGTCAGAAGTGGAGAGGCTCTGTGACCGTGTAGGTATTATCCGGGACGGGAAGATTATTGAATCAGGTTCATTGGATGAATTACGCCATTTAACACGAACCAATCTGAATGTGGAGACGAAGCAGCCAATTACTAATCTGGATGAGATGAAAGGTGTTCATAATGTTGAACGAAAAGAACAGATACTCTCACTGCAGGTTGACAGTGAAAACCTTGATAATGTCATCCGGCATATCAGCCAGTTCGGTGTCGTGAAACTGGAAAGTGCCCCGCCGACACTGGAGGATTTATTTATGCGCCATTACGAGGGAGCAGGGGGTGTATCCTGATGAATCAGCAGTCATTTTCCAATACAGGGAAACTGATGGGATTTATGTTGCGGCAGGATCGTTTCAGGATGCTGATTTGGCTGTTAGCATTGACATTTTTCACATTGGGTGTTCCGCTTGCTTTTTTGGATTTGTACCCATCTCAGGCTGACCGTAATGCGATGGCCGTAACAATGGAAAACCCGGCGATGACCGCAATGGTTGGTCCCGGTGATTTGGAAAATTACACGATTGGTGCCATGACCGCGCATCAGATGCTGCTGTTGACCGCAGTCGTTGTTGGTTTAATGAATATCCTGCTGATGAATCGTCATACGCGGGCTGATGAAGAGGACGGCCGACTAGAGCTGATCCGTGCATTACCGGTCGGAAAACTTGCCAATTTGAATGCGTCATTTATTAATCTGATTTTATTAAATAGTTTGCTGGCTATTATGGCCGGTGTCGGCTTATATGCTTTAGGAATCGATAGTATGGGTCTGTCAGGATCTTTATTATATGGTCTGACATTAGGGATGACAGGGATGTTTTTCGCTGGGGTGACCGCGCTCATGACACAAATCACGGAAAACGCCCGTACTGCTTTCGGATTTTCTTTGGCACTGTTGCTGATTGCTTATCTCATACGGGCGATAGGGGATGTCAGCAATGAAGCATTATCCTGGATTTCACCATTAGGATGGGTGACGGCTGCTGAGGTGTACAGTGACAATAACTGGTGGGTACTGTTACTGCTGGCTGGCGGTACGATCATTTTAGTGGCTCTTGCATTTTATTTGAACGCCATCCGCGACCTTGATGCCGGATTTTTGCCATCAAGGCCCGGTAAAAAACATGCCTCACGAACTTTGCTCAGCCCATTCGGTTTGGCGCTCAGACTGCAGCGTACCGGAATTATTTCGTGGGCGATTGCTATGATATTGGTCGGTGTTTCTTACGGCTCGGTTATGGGTGATCTGGAGTCATTTTTCGAAAGCAGTGAAGTCTTAAGGCAAGTGTTGGCTTCTAATGAAAGCTCTTCGTTTACTATAAAATTTGTGTCTGTGCTGATGTTTGTGATGGCCTTGATTGCCACGCTGCCAGCTGTAATGGCTGTGCTTAAATTAAACGGTGAAGAAAAGAAGAACCGGCTCGATCACTTACTGGGAAGATCAGTGTCGCGAACACGCCTCTTCTCAGGGTATTTAATGATTGCTGTCATCAATGGTGTGGTGATGCTTTCCTTGGCTGTGGCAGGGCTTTGGGCGGCAGGCGTAAGTGTCACGGTGGAACCGTTTGAATTTGGAAAGATTTTTGGCGCCGGGTTGGCCTATTATCCGGCTGTTCTTGTCATGATTGGCTTGGCAGTGCTTCTTATCGGATTTATGCCTAAATTAAGCCCCCTTGTCTGGCTGTATCTGTTTTATTCGTTTGTCGTCCTGTATTTCGGCAACATATTTCAATTCCCGGATTGGGTTGGCAAGTTGTCGCCATTCGGTTATATTCCTGAATTGCCTGTCGATGAAATGGAATGGACGCCTGTTATCATCTTAACCATTGTTGCGATTGGGTTAACAGTTGTGGGGATGTTAGGCTATAATAAACGGGATATTCAAGGATAATCAATAAACGAAAGGTCTGCAGCTGGTTATAGATGACCAAAATGAAGAGAAACTCAGAGATATTAAAGCATCAGGTTTTGACTTAAGATTACCAGGCTATTCACCTGGAAATCATATTGAGGTTGGCAATATTGTAAAACGCGCATCCGGTTCCGGTTCGCATGTGTCGGTTACCTTTAATCAGGAAGATGAAGAAATATTAAAATTCTGGCAGGAGTCATTTAATAGCGACGACCGAGCCCGTATTGATCAAAGAATTAAGCAAATTAAAACTGAAGCTTCAAATCAGCTTAGCATAGGCGGTCACAATGCCTATGTTGTCAATGAAAAAAAGAGAGAATCGTTATACATTTTGACTGAAAATTATGGATTTATCATTCATTCATCCGATTTAACGAAAGATCAGCTGATAAAAGTAGCGCAATCTATTGATTTATCCAATCTTAATTAGCTTAACACGGCCATAATCTATATAAGAAATAAAGAGTCTGCTCAGATATCATGGTGGATCTGAGACAGACTCTTTATGACTTTTAGCGATCACCAATATCGTTATCTTTTTGATATAATAAGGGGGATTTTCCTGATTTAATACGGATCGGAGTCCTTTCCTTTCTCAACTGCCTTACCTGGGGCTTTTTCCGCATCCTTATTGCCGAGCGGATTTCTGCTTGAACCGTCTGACATCATTTTTGCAGCTTCTTCCAATCCTTCACGCAAACGACGTCCGTATTCCTCGTCTGCCTCCTCGGCAAGTGCGATCATTTTATCCTGGATCTCCTGTGTGCATTCGGAAATGTCGCCAACCAGGTTCGAAATCAATTCGTCTTTCTCCCAGTCATCAAACCAGCGAAATGTCTCACCCGCTTGTTTGGTATTATCATTCCGGTCAATTGATTGTCGGACAAGCTTCCCTTCCACTTTTGGTGTGTATTCCTTGCCAACTTGTTCCGCTTCCTTATAGTTCCCTAACGACGATGGTTCATAATTGATATGCGGGTTCTTTTTGGGAGAACGTTCAGGCTCATACCGCATGGCTCCACCTTCCTGATTGGTGGCGACCCGTTTTTTGGCGGCATTGACTGGTAGCTGCAAATAATTGGCGCCTACCCGGTAACGCTGAGTGTCGGAGTAGGAGAATGTCCGTCCCTGGAGCATCTTATCATCGGAAAAATCAAGGCCATCGACAAGCACGCCTGTACCGAATGCGGATTGTTCCACTTCAGTAAAGTAATCTTCCGGGTTTTTGTTTAATACTAATTTTCCTACCGGGAGCCATGGAAATTGATCTTCAGGCCAGATTTTTGTGTCATCCAGCGGGTCAAAGGCCAGTTCCGGATGCTCACCATCACTCATAATTTGCACATATAACTCCCACTCCGGATAATCTCCGCGTTCAATTGCGTCATATAGATCCTGTGTCGCATGGTTGAAGTTTTCTGCCTGAATTTTATTTGCTTCCTTAACTGTCAGGTTTTTGATGCCTTGTTTTGGCTCCCAGTGATATTTGACAAGGACAGCTTCTCCCTCATGGTTAACCCATTTATACGTGTTGACACCGGATCCCTGCATCATCCGGTAGTTCGCCGGGATACCCCATGGTGAGTAGATGAACGTCACCATATGAAATGACTCCGGTGAATTGGCACAGAAATCAAAGAAACGCTGACTGTCCTGAATATTTGTAATGGGATCAGGCTTAAATGCATGAATCATATCAGGAAATTTGATGGCATCACGGATGAAAAAGATTTTAATGTTGTTGCCGACCAGATCCCAGTTTCCGTCCTCTGTATAAAATTTCACCGCAAAACCGCGAGGATCACGCAATGTTTCCGGGGAATGCGTGCCATGGACAACGGTTGAGAAACGTACGAACACTGGCGTACGTTTTCCTTTTTCCTGAAATACCTTTGCCCGTGTATATTTGGAAACAGGTTCATTTCCAGCGGAGCCGTATGATTCAAAATAACCATGGGCACCAGCTCCACGGGCATGTACTACCCGCTCGGGAACACGCTCACGGTCAAAATGACTTATTTTTTCAATAAAATCATAGTTCTCCAATGTAGCAGGTCCACGATTGCCGACTGTCCGTATATCCTGATTGTTTGTGACAGGGTGTCCTTGCCGGTTGGTCAGTGTGTCTTCATTTTCAATGTTTGTCTGGTTGTGTTTATCGTGGTTTCTAGTCATATCATTAACCTCCATCTTTTGTGTTGTTATCCTTTTCATTTTGTGCAATCATGGGACAATTAATCCATTTCTTAAGAGCTGTTTTTAATTAAAGTAAAAACGTCATTCAGTGCAGCTTTAGAAACAAATGTCTTAGGCATCCTGACTGAACTTTAAGTGTTAGAATATAAAACTCCCTGATTAGGACAGAACAGACGCAGGGAGAAACAACAATCACTTCTCTTTCAGCTTGTCATTGTGCGAAAAATGATACAGTTGCGTTATAATGATAGTAGAATCATTACAGTAACTAGAGGAGGCGCTGGCATGCGTAACGAGAGTCTAAAAAATAATGATAAGGCGAAAAAATTGTGTGTGTCATTGGTGCCGATTTTCAATCATCTTGACTATGAAGAGCAATTTGAAGTTGCCCGCGCAAGCAGGAGTCAATCGTATGACAGAAAGGATATTATTTTTCAGGCGGGGGATCCGTCCGAATACCTGTATATCGTGCATAAGGGGAAGGTAAAAATTTATAATCTGTCAGAATCCGGCAAAGAACAATTGATCCGCATTCTGGAGCCCGGCGATTTTATGGGGGAATTGGCGGTGTTCACAGATGAGTGGCTGACCAGCTTTGCTGAAGCAGTTGAACCGACAGAAATATGCGCCATTCATAAGTCGGATTTACAGGGTCTTCTGGAAGAAAAGCCGGCTATCTCCTTTAAAATTCTCGCTGAAAGCAGCAAACGGCTGAAAGATGCTGAAAAAACAATCGAACGGATAAGCTCTCAGGATGTTGAAAAACGGCTGGCTTCGTATTTGTTGGAGCAGGCTGAAAAAGGGACATCTTCACAAATAACACTGCCGATGAGCAAAAAAGATATCGCATCTTATCTTGGTACGACGCAGGAAACACTCAGCCGCCGTCTTGCAAATTTTGAAGAAAAAGGTTTGGTTGCGCAAACCGGTCAGCGGAAAATCAAAATTTCCGACTTGGATGCACTGGCGTCGATTGCTGAGTGACGGCAGTTTTAAGCTCTTTAAGCAACAGGTGTAAGAGAAGAGTGGGAAGCGATTTATGCACTTAGTTTACGACAGTGCATAAATCGCGCGACACCCAGCTCAAATTGCGCAACGTCCGGCTCCAAGCAACGCCAAAGTTAAAATAATCAAGTGCATAATAAAGGGTATAGAATCTGTCCAGTGACAGACGCCATACCCTACATTGATTGCAAGCTCCGTAATCACCCTGATTGAGCATCATCAGCCTTGATTTCAGTTCTTTTAGGTCCGGTTTTTAAATAGGCAATGCCGATGCCTGCTAAAGCCAAAAGGATTGAAATGATTGGAACTGAAAAATTCAGGATGGCGTATGGTGCATACTCAAACGCATGCACTCCCAGTGTTCCAAAAATAAATACACCACATGTATTCCAGGGAACAAATACTGACGTTAATGTTCCACCATCTTCCAAGGCTCGTGACAAATTCTTGGAATGCAGGCTTTTCTTTTTGTAAACTTCACTGTACATTCGTGATGGCACGACAATTGAAATGTATTGCTCTGAACAGGTTACATTTGTAAAAAAACTTGATAGGATTGTTGTAGGAATCAGGCTTTTTGCGGATTTTGCCAGTTTTAGGATCCGGCTGACAATCGCTTTTAACATGCCTGTATGCTCAAGAATTCCTCCAAATGTCATGGCCACTATAGTCAA
>NZ_DATGTI010000128.1:0-11744 GCF_035301925.1 Lentibacillus sp.
AAGGATTGATTATTGGAAAGAATGGCGATACGGTTGCCGGATTTAATAATATATTACAACTTAGTCCACCGCTTAGTATAACAGATGACGATTTAAAGTTTATAGTGAATACGGTGAAGAAGGCTTTTGCACAACTTTAAATAGTCATTGGAATCCTGGTTCCAAAATCAGGGATTCCAATGACTGATTTTTTTGTTAAAAAAAGATTTTAATAGAATTAATAATAAAGCATGAATGTTTTGCATAGAATGAATCACTAGCAATTATTGGCATGAAATAGAGTGTGGGAGAAAGAAAGGAGGAAAATTATGAGAGAAGAAGAACGGCCAATGGAATATCGTTTTAAAATAGCCCATCGTGAAGCACTTATAGGTTGCGCTCTAGCTGTATTCAATATTATTTGGTGGTATGGATTCGCGTATGGATTAGGGTCGAAACCTCCGGAAGAATATACCTACATATTAGGCTTCCCGGCATGGTTTTTTCTCAGTTGTATTGCAGGTTTCATTGTGATGGTTATATTAGTATTTCTAGTAGTAAAATTTGTTTTGAAAGATGTCTCTTTTGAGGATGATGAAGGTGAGGTGCCAGAATGAACGGGGAGGTAATCATTCCGCTTTTTTTATTTCTTATTGTAATTTTTTTCATTGGTATATGGTCCAATCGAAAAATGGTAAACTCGAAATCTTTTTTAAGTGATTATTTTCTAGGTAGTCGCGAGTTGGGTGGACTAGTTCTAGCGATGACAATGGTGGCTACTTATGGAAGTGCATCCAGTTTTCTGGGTGGCCCGGGTGCAGCCTATTCGATTGGGCTTGGTTGGGTGCTGCTTGCAATGACACAGATTGCAACAGGATACTTTGTTCTATTAATTTTAGGGAAAAAGTTTGCGATTGTCACAAGAAGGTTTAAAGCAGTTACATTGATTGACTTTCTTAAAGAAAGATACCAGAGCACCCCTGTAGTTTTATTGTCGGCATTAAGTATTGTTGTCTTTCTGTTTGCTGCGATGGCAGCGCAATGGGTGGGGGGCGCCTACCTCATTCAATCGTTAACAGGAATAACATATACTTCAGCACTGTTTATCTTTACGATATCTGTTTTAATCTACGTAGTCATTGGTGGATTCAGAGCAGTAGCGGTAACCGATACAATACAAGGGATAGTAATGGTGTTTGGAACTTTAATATTGCTGATTGGTGTAATCATCGCTGGTGGAGGTCTACCCAATATTTTCACAGACCTAATGACAGAAAACCCCAATCTGGTAACACCATATGGACAAGATGGACAATTAACCGGATTATATGTGTCTTCTTTCTGGATTTTAGTTGGAGTAGGGGTAGTTGGGTTACCGCAAGTAGCTGTAAGAGCAATGTCTTATCGCGATGCCAAATCGATGCATAAAGCATTAATGATTGGAACAGTTGTTGTAGGTTTTATCATGCTTAATATGCATTTAATCGGCGTATTCGCTCGTCCCATACTACCGGGGATCGAGGTGGCGGATCAAGTTATTCCTCTCATTGCACTAGACGTATTACCAGGCTGGCTGGCCGGAATTGTACTAGCAGCGCCATTAGCAGCTATGATGTCCACAGTAGACTCTTTGTTGCTCCTCGTGAGTTCGTCTATTGTAAAGGATGTTTATATCAATTATATAAAACCGGAAGCTTCATCCAATCATGTGAAAAAAATCAGTATGGGTTTTACAGCTTTAATAGGAACCATCGCTTTCATGCTGGCTATTAAACCTCCTGAACTTTTAATCTATTTAAATTTATTTGCTTTTGGTGGATTAGAAGCGGCATTTATTTGGCCGGTTGTACTAGGATTGTATTGGGAATATGCTAATAAGTTTGGTGCCATCGCATCCATGCTAACAGGGATTGGCGCTTATATAGGGATCCATTTTTATAATGAGGCATATGGAGACATGTTTGGTGTTCATACAGTAACAGTCCCGGTTTTTATCTCATTACTTTCATTTGTTTTATTTAGTTTATTGTTCAAGCAAAAAGCTTACGAATTTCCGACACAAATGATTAAAAAAGTATAAGGGGATGTTTAATATTTTGAATTTAACTAAATCAGATCGCATAAGAAGAGATTACGAGCGTGTAGTTTCACTTACACAACAACTCGTTAGAATACCTAGTGTATACAGAGCGGAAGATCCGGACAGCAACGAAGAAAAAGTTGCCCATTTTGTTGCAGACTATATCCGAAATCTCGGGATAGAAGTACACATAGAAGAAGTAGCGCCCGGCAGGCCGAATGTAATTGGTGTAGTGGATTCGGGAAAGCCCGGAAAGACGCTTTTATTTGAAGGGCATACAGATGTTGTAACAGAAGGAGATCGTGGGCGTTGGAAATATGATCCTTTTGGTGCAGAGATTGTTGATGGGCGAATGTACGGGCGGGGTACAAATGATACGAAAGGGAATCTTGCTTGTATGATTACAGCAGTTCAATCCATTTTAGAGGATAGAGAATCATTTACTGGAAAAATAATCTTATGTATCCCTGTAGATGAAGAAAGTATGATGTTGGGCATTAAACATTTTATTGGACAAGGCTGGGCAGATGAAGTGGACGGCGCAATTATTTGTGAACCGGAAGAGAATCAAGTATGTATTGCGCAGCGCGGTGCTTTACGAGTCAAAATAACAGTGCAGGGGAAAATGGCGCATGGTGCTATTTCGTGGAGTGGAATTAATCCTAATTGGCGTATGGCTAAAATTATTACTGCGTTACAACAGCTTGAAGAGAGAGAACAAGAGAATCATGGTAAACATTCCTATTTAAAATGGGGGACGATAACACCGACGGTTCTTCAAGCTCCGGTAAAAGGGGATGCACAGATTAACGTTATTCCCGAACAGTGTATGACAACGCTTGATATACGTACCATTCCAAGTCAGAATCATCATAAAATAATTGAGGAAATAGAGCATATTTTTTATCAGCTAAAAAGGGAAGATGAACACTTCCAGGCAGATTATGAAATCATCGAGGATCGGCCACCAACTGAAACAGATCCAGATGATCCGGTAGTATCAGCTGTTTATGACGCTGTAGCAGAAGTACTGGAAATAGAGCCTCAGTATAACGGCGTTCCCGGCGCAACGGATGGTACATTTTTACATGTACATGGTATACCGATCATTACTATTGGTGCAGGTGATCGCGATATCCCACATCAAATCAATGAATATGTTGAGATTCAAGAACTAGGAAAAACAACTGAAATCTATCGTAATGCAGCCTTGAAGTTTCTTAGAGAAAAGGATGAATAAAATGACGTTTAAAATAGCGGTACTCCCCGGAGATGGTGTGGGACAAGAAGTTATGAATGAAGCAATAAAAGTACTTGAGGAAATTCGGAAACAGGATTCAATAGATTTCTCCTATGATATTTTTAATTGGAATTCAGCATATTTTCTGGAAAATAATTGCATGATGCCGGAAGATGGGCTTGATCAATTAAGGGGATATGAAGCAATTTTATTAGGTGCTATAGGGGATACACGTGTACCTGATGATATAACAGTTTGGGAATTAATCATGCCGATCAGAAAAACCTTTCAGCAATATGTGAATTTCCGTCCAGCAAGACTATTAAAAGGTTTAGAAAGCCCACTTAAGTTAAAAGAGAATGAGGACATTGATTTTGTTGTATTAAGGGAGAACACGGAAGGTGAGTACTCAGATGCGGGCGGTACAATGTTTGCAGGAGAATCGAGAGAGCTGGCCGTTCAGAATTCACTAATGACCAGGCAAGGGATCAATCAGATTGCTGCATATGCTTTTGAATATGCACGGAAGCATGGATTCAAAAAAGTTACAAGTGCAACTAAATCAAATGCCATTACACATGTCATGAAATTTTGGGATCAAATCGTTGCAGAGGTAGGCACACAAAACACAGATATATCTTATGAAAACATCTATATGGATGCTTTAGTTGCCCACTTTGTTCAACGACCGCAAGATTTTCAAGTTATTGTGGCTTCAAATCTATTTGGTGATATATTGTCTGATCTAGGCTCAGCGCTTGTAGGCGGATTAGGTTTGACTCCGTCAGCTAATATTAATCCTACTCGCGAATTCCCATCCATGTTTGAGCCGGTACATGGATCAGCTCCTGATATAGCCGGGAAAGGGATAGCGAATCCGATTGCACAAATTTGGTCTGTGGCACTCTTGTTGGACCATTTAGGGCGGAAAGATTTACATGATCGCGTTCTATCAGCAATTGAAGCAGTGTTGGTGGAAAAGAAAACACTGACACCGGATATAGGCGGTACAGCAACTACGGAGCAGTTGGGAGATGCCATTGTAGAAAAGCTTTATAACGAACGGAGATGATAGAATGTCGGTATTAAACAAGAGGATTATCGTAACTGGTGCAGGTGGAGGAATGGGGAAAGCTGTTGTTCAATTATTACTGCAAAATGGTGCAAATGTAATTGGCTGTGATCTTAATAGCAATGCTTTAACTGAATTTGAATCTAATGAACGTTTTGTATCTATTGCATGTAATTTATTAGATGAACAAAAAGTAAAAGATTTATTTGAAATAGCTGTAAAAAAGTTTGGCCAAATCGATGGGCTTATTAATACAGCTGGTATTGCACAAAGTGCTACACCGATTGAACAAGTTAGCTTAACGGATTGGCACCGTCTGATGGATATTAATATGTCCATGATTTTTTTAACATGTCGCGAGGCAGCTATTCATATGAAAAAAGGTAAAAATGGAACGATTGTCAATGTCGGCTCCGTATCAACAACAAGGCCACGTCCAGGATTACAAGCTTATATTGCTTCTAAAGGAGCAGTAGAATCTTTTTCAAAAGCTTTAGCTTTAGAATTAGCCCCGGATAATATTCGGGTGAATACGTTACATCCAGGGCCCTGTGACACGAACATGCTCGGGCAGTTTGCAGGAAAAGATGCGGATATTGATGAGATGAAAGATACTGTGTTCAAACAAAGCATACCATTAGGAAAATTATTAACACCAAATGATATTGCCCAATCGGCGAAATTTTTACTTTCAGATGAATCTAGTATGGTAACCGGTGGTGTGTTTCATGTTGATGGTGGGAGAAGCGTTTAAATGACAAGTTGGGGAGGTCAACTTTCGTGAAAACTATAAAAATGTATATCAATGGCAGGTGGGTTCCTAGTATAAATGAAGAAACGATTGAGGTTACAAATCCATCGAATGGTGAAATCATTGCAACGATTCCCCGTGGAAACGCTAATGATATAGATGACGCGGTGAAGGCTGCAAAAGAAGCTTTCGCTAGTGAGGCATGGCGTAGGGTAAAACCGCATGAAAGAGGCTATTTATTATTCGTAATGGCTGAAAAAATCAGGGAAAACCGTGATGAATTGGCTGAACTGGAAACAATGGATGTAGGCAAGCCGTTAGCGCAAGGTTACGCGGATATCGACGCAGCCATTCGATATTTTGAGTTTTACGCTGGAGCAGCTGACAAATTGATGGGGGATACCATTCCAATTCAGGATGGGATAATTGATTATGTCGTTCGTGAGCCAATTGGCGTAACAGGACATATTATTCCTTGGAATTATCCTATTCAGATTATGTCAAGAAGTGTAGCGGCTGCGATTGCAACAGGAAATACCGTAGTAGTAAAGAGTGCAGAGGATACGCCAATGACTGCTTTTAAATTAACGGAATTTTTTGCAGAATCGGATTTGTCGGATGGCGTTTTTAATCATGTAACAGGCTATGGTTATGAAGCTGGTGCGGCTTTGTCATCACATTCTTTAATGAACCATATTACTTTTACAGGTTCTGTGGAGACAGGGACAGCTATTATGAAATCAGCAGCTGATAATATTGTTCCGGTTACATTGGAACTTGGCGGGAAGTCGCCGAATATCGTTTTTTCGGACTGTGATGTGGAAAAGGCAATAGATGGTGTTGTGAAAGCAATTACGCAAAATGCCGGTCAAACCTGTTCAGCAGGCTCACGTCTGTTAATTGAATCAACTTTTAAAGATACTTTTATAGAAAAGATCATACACCGGTTTAAACAACTAACAATCGGACCAGGTTTGGAAAATAAAGATATTGGCCCTATCCTAAATGAAACACAATTTAAACGGATCCAAAGATATATTGAACTAGCAAAAACAGAAGGTGAAATATTATTTGGAGGTAAAGAAGTTGTTGTAGAAGGAAGTGAAAATGGTTTTTATATTGAACCAACTATTATTGATAATCTTAAGCCGGATAGTAAACTAGCACAGGAAGAAATTTTTGGTCCGGTATTATCGATATTAACATTTGATAATGAAGAAGAAGCACTTCAGTTAGCGAATAACACCAATTACGGACTTGTTACAGGGATCTGGTCACAAGATATCAGTAGGGCACATTATCTTGCGAGTCGAATAGATTCCGGACAGGTTTTTATTAATAATTATGGTGCCGGAGGCGGTATTCAAATGCCTTTCGGTGGTTATAAAAAAAGTGGATTTGGCAGAGAAAAAGGATGGATGGCTTTATATAATTATACACAAGTGAAGAATGTTGCTATTCAGTACAGATAATCCATATTGGAAAAATTAAATATAAAGTGAAACTTTATTTCAGTGGGGGTTTAACGGCACACATGACGTGCTAGTGCTGACAATGGCACAAATATTTTCGGAGGGGCGAGTAATCGCAGCCCCAGGACGTGGCGTTTGTAAGCTTGCCTGTTTACAGGGGGTAAACGACTATTATTTTCCTGGATGCTGGTACTTACTCCTGCTTTGTACAAAATTCCCTCTTTCTGACATTTTTAAAATTACCCTCTTATACAAAGTGGCCAATCTTTTACGATTTCCATTTAACATTTTGTCTAACATATGATTCATTTAAACAAACATAATAATAATTAGATTGATATATTCATGCATAGAGAAAGAGAAAAGATGTTCCGACTTCACTAATAAATCTATAACAAACCGGAGGTATGCTTATACTTTGAGAGGTGATCTTCCTGGCGATTAGTTGTAAATGGTGTGGATCATCTGGAAAAGGCCTACAGAATTGCTCGAGAAGCTTCTGTCTTTTTTCTTTACTATTTAACTCTCAAAAGGAGGTCCATCAATGGGAAATTTACTGCAAAATTTGCTGTCAGCTGAAGACCTAGCAAAGAATTTTGATGAGTCCAAGCCTAGTTATAATGCGCAAGAAGCATTAGATGAAGCGAACCGATGTCTTTATTGTTATGATGCGCCTTGTATTAAAGCCTGTCCGACCGGAATTGATATTCCCGGCTTCATTAAGAAGATTGCATCGGGAAATTTAAAAGGTTCCGCAAAGAATATTATGGAAGCTAATCCGATAGGTGCAAGTTGTGCTCGGGTTTGTCCGACAGAGGAATTATGTGAGGGAGCCTGTGTGTTAAATAACTCTACAAAACCTATCATGATCGGTGATTTGCAACGTTTTGCCACTGACTGGTCCATTAAAAATGAGCAGGTATTATTTAACGCAGGTGAAAAAAATGGTAAAAGTGTTGCAATTGTTGGTAGTGGTCCAGCAGGTTTATCCGCGGCTCGTGAACTTGCAAGACTAGGTTATCAGGTGACAATTTTTGAGAGGAAAGAAGAGGCGGGAGGGTTGGACACACACGGTATTGTTCCTTTTCGGCTACCAAAAGATATCTCATTATGGGAAGTGGAACAGGTGGAGCAATTAGGGGTTGAAATCCGTACAAATACAGAAATTGGAAAAGATATGATAGCTGATGAACTCATCGATAATTACAATACGGTTATTCTTGCTGCAGGTATGTCGACAGTACCGATGCTTGGCATAGAAGGAGAAGATTTAGGTGGGATCTACGATGCAATTGAGCTTGTGGAAAAGACAAAGAATAAAAATTATCCAAAAGAGTTTGCCGGCAAACATGTGGTTGTAATTGGGGCAGGGAATACAGCGATAGATGGTGCTACAACATCAGTAAGACTAGGAGCGGATAACGTTCAGATTCTTTATCGCCGTACTGAAACAGAAATGACCGCCTATGAATTTGAATATGAATTTGCAAAACAAGATGGTGTGGAATTTAGATGGCTGACTGCACCTAAACGTCTTATTAGTGATCATGGGGGCCATTTGAAACAGATAGAGTGTGTACGAATGGAGCTAAAAGAGATGGGGAATGGTGAACGCCCGCGTCCAGTTGAAGTAAAAGGTTCCGAGTTTTTAATTGATGTTCATATTCTCGTTAAGGCGATTGGTCAGACGAGACATATGCACATCATTGAAGCATTTGATTTAGAACATAACGGTGGTGTGGTAAAGGTAGATCCTGAAACATACGTTACATCAAATCCGAAAGTTTATGCTGCAGGTGACGTTATTTTTGGAAAGGGAATTGGTGAGGCAATGGTAGTTTCTGCCGCACAACAAGGAAAAGAGACGGCATATGCCATCCATCAGCAATTAAAGGATTCTTGTACAGAGAGTGCCTGAAATGAGAAAGTAGATGTATGAAAAGGGGGAGAATAAAATGGCCGATATAAGTATTAACTTTGCTGGGATTACATCGCCAAACCCATACTGGCTTGCATCTGCACCTCCGACAAATACTGGGTATCAGGTACAGCGAGCATTTGAAGCTGGATGGGGTGGTGCAGTATGGAAAACGCTTGGTGAACCTGTATTGAACGTTACTTCGCGCTTTGGTGCACATCATTTTAATGGTCAGCGTGTTGCCGGATTTAACAATATTGAATTGATATCTGACCGACCGATTGAAGACAATTTAAAAGAAATTTATGAAACAAAAAAACGCTTCCCGGACCGGGCCATCATTGCGTCATTAATGGTTGAACCCAAACGGGAAAAGTGGCATGAAATTGTTAAACGTGTTCAAAATGTAGGGGTAGATGGTTTTGAGTTGAATCTCGGCTGTCCGCATGGCATGTCGGAAAGAGGAATGGGAGCAGCAGTTGGTCAGCATCCAGATTTAGTGGAAAAAACAACCTTATACGCGAAAGAAGCTGCTGAAGTACCGGTAATAACTAAACTGACACCAAATATCACAGATATTACTGCAACGGCAAAAGCAGCGGAGCGGGGTGGAGCCGACGCGATAAGTATGATCAATACGATCAATAGTTTAATAGGTGTAGATTTGGATACATGGAATACGATCCCAAATGTGAACGGAATGGGAGCACATGGAGGGTACTGCGGTCCAGCGGTTAAACCGATTGCTCTGAATATGGTCGGGGAATGTGCACGTCAACCAGATATTAATATTCCAATCTCAGGGATTGGTGGGGTTTCAACTTGGCAGGATGCTGTTGAATTTATATTGATGGGCGCAGGAGGCGTACAGATTTGTACAGCCGCAATGCATCATGGGTTCAGTATTATTGATGATCTGAATGAAGGGTTGAATAATTATTTAGATGATAAGGGGATCTCTTCCTTAAATGAGATCATCGGTGTCTCAGTGAAAAAATATACCGACTGGAGCAATTTGGATTTAAATCATAAGATCGTTGCACGTATTAATAATGACATATGTATTAATTGTAATAAGTGCCATATTGCTTGTGAAGACACTTCACATCAATGTATCGATATACTGACCGATGAAAAGGGCAATGATTATTTACAAGTTAGAGAAGATGACTGTGTTGGATGCAATCTTTGCTCCATTGTTTGTCCGGTTGATGGGGCAATTGACATGGTGGAACTTATACCGACAGAGCCACCATTGTCATGGAATAAACGCCAGTCAGCACTTCAAACGCTTAATAGCAAAAATTAATAACTCATTAAATGAATCATTGCTTTCGTCTCTTTACTAAAAATAAGGAGGATTCACTCATGAAAAAAATGATTAAAAATGGAACAATTGTAACAGCAACGGATACCTATACTGCAGATGTATTGATTGAGGATGAAAAAGTAAGAGCAATTGGTCAAAATTTAAGTGATATATATGCAGAGGTTATTGATGCTTCAGGATATTATGTTATGCCGGGAGGGATAGATCCTCACACACATATGGAAATGCCCTTTGGTGGAACAGTGACAAAGGATGACTTTGAAAGCGGTACCATCGCGGCGGCACATGGAGGTACAACGACAATTATTGACTTTTGCCTAAGTGAAAAGGGAAGTTCACTAAAAAATGCGCTCAACAATTGGCATGCGAAGTCCGAAGGGAAAGCCGTTATTGATTATGGATTTCATTTACAAATTGCTGAAGCAAGTGAACGTATATTAAAAGAAATGCCACGGGTGATTGAGGAAGAAGGTGTTACCTCCTTTAAAATATTTATGGCTTATAAAAATGTTTTGCAGGCTGATGATGAGACCCTTTTTCAGACATTAATTACAGCCAAGGAACATGGTGGTCTGGTGATGGTTCATGCGGAAAATGGGGATGTTATTAACTATTTAACAGAGAAAGCGCTGAAAGAAGGAAATACCGACCCAATTAACCATGCCTTAACGCGCCCAGCGGAACTAGAAGGTGAAGCAACAGGTCGAGCTGCGAAACTTACCGCCCTTGCGGATTCTCAATTATATGTGGTGCATGTAACATGTAAGGAAGCGGTTGAACAGATTGCAGATGCGCGTAGCAAAGGGTTCCATGTATACGGTGAAACCTGCCCGCAGTATCTTGTTCTCGACCAATCCAATCTTGAAAAACCAAACTTTGAAGGAGCCAAGTATGTTTGGTCGCCGCCGTTACGGGATAAGTCAAACCAAGGGATTTTATGGGATGCCTTAAAGACCGGTCAATTGCAGACGATCGGTTCTGATCATTGTTCATTTGATTTTAAAGGCCAGAAAGAACTCGGTAAAGGTGATTTTTCCAAGATACCAAATGGAGGACCATTTGTTGAAGACAGATTTAGTGTGTTATTTTCCGAAGGTGTGAAAAAAGGACGGATTTCCTTGAATAAGTTTGTAGACATTATCTCTACAAAGTCCGCAAAGCTATTTGGTCTATTTCCTCAAAAAGGAACGATCGCACCGGGTAGTGATGCCGATATTGTTTTGTTTGATCCGAATAAAGAACGTACGATTTCTGTTGATACACATCAGATGAATGTGGATTACAGTGCGCTGGAAGGGATGAAGGTAACAGGCGAACCAATAACTGTGCTTTCCCGCGGGGAGTATGTGATCAAAGATAAACGGTTCGTTGGAAAGCCGGGAATGGGTAAATTTCTGAAATGCGATAAGTTTCCTCGTGATGCTCATGAAAAGATTGAAAAGGCAGGGAATTTAGTTAAATAATTTATATGTAGGTTGAAGTGTAAACTGCCTGATCGTTTAAGATATGGAAGATGAGAGGGAAGAGGTAAGCCATTAAGGGGGGATATTTCATTGTCAAACGATGATGTTTTTTTAACAGAAAAACTTAAAATAGACAAATTAATAAAAGGCGGTTATATCATTATTAGCACGCATGGGACGCTAGATGGAGATATTGTGGAATTTGAAAATAAAGTCAAAAATCCTAAAAGGGAAACAATGCTTTTAACACATCCTGACAGCAGGAAATACTTCACGACTTTGTATATTCAACAGCAGCAAAAGCGCGAAGCCGCATTTTAATATGAATGGTGGGAAAAATATGGAAAAGCAAAAAATCCTGATTAATGGTGAACGTTTGAAACAGACGTTGGAGTTATTTGCTGACTTTGGAAGGACAGAAAATAATGGGGTCACACGC
>NZ_DATGTI010000129.1:0-8897 GCF_035301925.1 Lentibacillus sp.
TATTGAGACCCTTCTTCTCCCGTTTGTGAAGTTATTTCGCCTTCACCACCAATGATTTCGAAAACTTTATCGGTAGTCATGCCGTTCTCCAATTGATTGAATTCGTCCATGGTGATAGTGACATCCGATTCAGAACCATTACCCACGCCAGCTTGAGCTTTGCTTTGTAATTTACCGTCCTGGAAAGTTAGCATTGCATTAGTTCCCCAACCATCTGCACCGTCCCATGAATAGATTATCGTGTGAAATTGAGATCCTTCTTCTCCGGTTTCGGATTGAACTGTTCCTTCGCTGCCGATTATCTTAACAACTTCATCATAAGTCATTCCGTTTGATATCTTTTCAAACTCTTCCCCTGTTATTGTACTATCATCTTTTGTTTCTGATGCATCACCCGATTTCTCTTCCTCAGCCTTTTCTTTTTCGGAGTTTCCTGAGGAAGTACTTGCTTTGTCAGCACTGTTATTATCGCTGTTTTCTGCCTGAGAAGTATTATTAGTCGCTGTGTTTTCCGTTTCTCCTCCTCCAGAAGCTACAGCTGCAATGATAATAATTGCAAAAATGCCTATAAATCCTAAGCACCCAAATTTCATAAATTTTTTCAAACTAATTACCCCCTAAAAATTTTTATCTACACCCGTAATTATAAAATATAGGGGGTACATTTTAATGTGTACCTTATAAACTAGGTCGCTGACAGACTTTCACAAATAGTACAGCCTTGATATTTTCTTCAGCACGATTCTTCTTAAGTAATATTTTTGAGCATTTCAAATTTGGAATGGTTAAAGAGGGTGCGGTATGGCGAATAAATCCTTGCACTGAGTCAGGTCTTTTTTTATACAGGCTTAGTCTAGGTCAGGCAGGACCTCTTTATGTATTTAAGCCCAACTTCAAAACAGAACTTGAAGAATAATAGTTTCTTATGAGTTTTTTAGATGAGAAACAGGAATCGGTGCTAAAGACTAGATTCCTGTTTTCTTTATTTCCACCGCAAAAGCTCTTTAACTGTACAATGCTTCTTTCTCCTATAATCGAATCCAGCCTGGAAAAAGAGGCATGGAAATTCAAAAAGTTTTTCATGCCTCTTTTTTTCGTTTTATTTCGATTATAAGGGTGAAGGGAGGTGAGCAACATGGCCGAACAGCAAATGGTCAACTCACGCTTGCGACTTATCCTGGATGATGGGGTAGACGAAGTATCCGGTAAGCAGCTTTTCAAAACGAAAGGCTTCAACAATGTCAAAACAGCCGCAACAGCCGATCAACTTTATGCGATTGCTACGTCGGTTGCATCCCTGCAGCAGCGTCCGCTGACAGAAGTGGAGCGTAACGACAGTTCTGAAATCACAGCCGGAGCATAAGGCATGAGAAAGCTATAGCCGCATAGCTCCTTGGAGAGATTCGGTCGTTTACAAATTACAGCTCTGCTGGATTCGAATCAGCGCGGGAAGGAGGTGGCATAATGAAAAAACTGGAATTGAAATTTTTGAATGAAGATAAAAAGACTGTCACATATTCATTGGAACAACCGGTCGAACCTGCTGATCCGGCAGCCATCAAGGCTGCGATGGAAGAGATTATCAACCAGAACGCATTCACATCATCAGGCGGCAATCTCGTATCCATCAAAGAAGCACGGATCGTTGACCGGACTGTTCAGGAGATTGAATTGCCATAGGTATCTAATGAGAGGTGTGCTTATACTAGCATACCTCTCAAAATATTTTTTGGGTTAACAATGCTAATCCTTGAATGTCTCTACTTCTTTTTCTGTGGCTGTTTTCAAAGTATATGTTATGGTAGACCATAATTGTTGTTATTTTCAGTTATTTTGGTATACTGAATGCAGCCCCTCTAAAACCACAAAAGGAAGTGCACAAATGCCCCAACTAGCACTGGTTAAGGAAAGGTCTTCCTCTGACTATATCCGGCATGACCAGCTATTTAAAGATTTAATTTTTTCGAGGAGTTCCTCGATGCGTTCTTTCCAGAGGTGCATGATATAGTTGATTTTCATGCCATCAAGCCATTATCGAAAGAAGTTTTTACTGATCTGGTGGAAGGAG
Organism: Lentibacillus sp.; assembly: GCF_035301925.1. Lineage (GTDB taxonomy): Bacteria > Bacillota > Bacilli > Bacillales > Amphibacillaceae > Lentibacillus. The sequence continues at coordinate 2,069 of NZ_DATGTI010000129.1, forward strand.
AGACACGCAGACTCGATATTGCTGTCGAAACCACACTGAAAGAAACGGAAGCCGTCATCATTATTCATGTTGAACCTCAAAGTACAAAACAAACCAATTTCCATGAGCGCATGTATCAGTATTTCAGTTTGCTGTATCATATATATCGCAAGCCGATCGTTCCAATAGCGGTTTTTAGTTATGATGAAAACTGGGAAAAGAACCAGTATACAATGACGTTTCCATTCATGCATGTCCTGACATTTAATTACTTAACGCTGCATTTGCGAAAAAAGAACTGGCGGGACTATATAAGAGCTAACAACCCTGCCGCAGCAGCGTTATTGAGCAAAATGGGCTATACTGAAGATGAAAAAGTACAAGTGAAGAAAGAGTTCCTCAGGATGCTTGTGAAAATGGAATTGAATCCCGCAAAACAGCGGTTGGTGTACGGATTTTTGAAAAGTATTTAACTTTGAATGAAACGGAGGAAGCGCAATTGAAGGATGAAATTAAACGTATGGATGAAGCTGATAAAATTATGGAGATCCCGATTTCATATGAAGAGAAGGGTAAAAAAATAGGGGAAAAGGTTGGTAAGGAGAAGGGCATAAAAGAAGTAGCTATCAAGATGCTGAAAGAAGGGTCATCGATTGAATTTATCACAAAAGTGACGGGGTTGGATCAGGAAGAAATTGAAGCATTGAAAGAAAGATGAATCGCACAGAGTTTAAACAGTATTACCCTGGGCGGTTGAAAAATAAGTGAGTACCGGCCTCCAGCAATCACTGCCAGAGGCGATGGGTTTGTAAAAATGTGTAAATTATAATTTACGCCGGATATTTTAAAACCCTATCCTTAAGACTCCCGTGTACGAGGAGCTGATTCATAACCATTGCCAGTTTTGTATATGGCCACCATCCTATCTGGTTTCCAGCTCTTTGATTCGCAAATATAATAATTTTAAAAGGGCATTTTCGTTTGGAAATGCTCCTTTTTTGGTCACTTCTCTAAAGCTGGAATGGATGTATTTTTCCGCGCTTGTAGTGACATCACCTTACGAATGGCACTGCCGTTAACCAGTCCAACTCATTCCGTCTTCCGGGGGATTATGTTTTCCTGAATGTGCTAAAATAAAGATAAATTTACAGAAGTCGGAGAGGATGTAAAGGTATGGTTGTCCTGCTGATCACGTTGTCCGTTTTGCTGATAATCGTGACAATATATTTACTCTATTACAAAAGTCAGGTTAGAGCGATTGGGAATCAGCTTGCTTTTATTTCGGAGCATCATTCATTTAAGTTTATCCAAACGCAAATTAAACCAAAAGAAATCTCTCAACTCATCAATTTGTGTAACACACTGCTAAATAGTCAAAGAGAGTTGAATCAGCAATTTATTAATAAAAATGATGAAATCAATGCAACCATTGTTAGCCTTTCCCATGATATCAGAACCCCACTTACGTCACTGGACGGTTACCTGCAGCTTGCTGGCCGTACAGAAGAAGCCCGGGAAACGAAACATTTCATCACACAGGCTCAGACCAGGACGGGACAGATCAACAGTCTCGTAGATGAGTTGTTCCTCTATACGAAACTGGAAAATAAGGACTATTCATTGGATCTTGAATCGATTGAACTGGTTAATCTATTGAAAAAGTGTTTGTTTACATTTATAGATGAATTTACACAAAGAAGTTGTGAACCGGATATAAACTTGCCGGAATCTTCAATTTATATTATGGGTAATGGCAGTGCGCTGGAAAGGGTTTTTGAAAATATCATAAAAAACTATTTACTGCACGGAGAAGAAACGATGACCATTCGTTACGAAGAAAGGGAGCATAAGGTTATCGTGCATTTTATAAATGACATGAAAGAGGGGACATCGATTAACCTTACGAACATATTCACACGTTTTTACAAGGAAGATGCTTCACGTACCAACCATTCCTCAGGCCTGGGGCTGTATATTGTCAAATCGTTAATGGATAAGATGCATGGTGATGTGAGAGCAGATATTGAACAAAATCGATTTTGTCTCAGTTTAGCTTTCAACAAAACAGACGGGGGAGACGAAGAATTATGGAGGAAAAGCTGAAGCGGCCGAACATATTAATTATTGAAGATGATGAGCATATCAATAATGTCATTTTTAACGCACTTCGGCAGGAGAACATTATGTGCACACAGGCATTTTCCGGTAGCGAAGGAAAGATGCATATTGCCCGTTATGACTATCAGCTGATTATACTTGATTTAATGCTGCCGGGTCTGTCCGGCGAATCATTTATACATGAGCTGCGGACTGAATTAAATTCGGCTATTCCCGTGATTGTATTGTCAGCAAAGGACAAACTGGATCATAAATTAAACTTATTTGCAATGGGGGCTGATGATTATGTCACCAAACCGTTTGAAATTGAGGAACTGCTTGCCCGGATTAACGTGCACATAAAAAGAGCGGGATTAAATCAATCCGTCAGTGAATATAAGCATAAAAATCTTACCCTGAATACCGATACACGGGCCATTGTGGTTAATGGCAGTGAGTTAAAACTGACAAGACAGGAGTATAACATCGTTGAACTGCTGGTCAAAAACAAATCCCGCGTGTTTACGAAACAAGATCTGTATGAACGCGCATGGGAGGATTATTATGTCGGTGAAGATAAAACAATTACCGTACATATCAGCAATATTCGCAGCAAAATCAAGCAGCATGACAATGAAACATATATCGATACGGTTTGGGGAATCGGCTTCAGGTTAAGTCCCTGATACACTTTGAATTATCTTAACCTTTTCTTTGCTATGTTTTAATAGCTTTATTGTTTACTTGTATCAGGGAGGTGATCAGATGTCAGATGCAGTGATTGAACTGAACAAACTCACCAAACAGTTCAAAACAAACACAGCAGTGCATAAGACGTCTTTCAAAATAAGCAGAGGCGAGATATTTGGCATCATTGGTCAAAATGGGGCAGGAAAATCAACATTACTCAAGATGATTGGCGGGTTAATTTACCCAACATCAGGAGACATTCGGTTTTTTAATCAAGATTCAGCAAAAAGCCAGCTGTATTATGAACGGATGGGATTGCTAATTGAAGAAGCGGGGCTGTTTCCAGGTTATACGGCCTATCAAAATATGGAATTGTTAGCCATTTTTTATGGGATGCGAAATCGTTATAAGCAGATTAACAAATTATTGAGTCTTGTCGGGCTGCATCCCACAAATAAGACCAAGGTGAAACATTTCTCAACGGGAATGAAACAAAGACTCGGTATTGCCATCGCTTTACTGGGCAGTCCGGATGTTTTAATTCTTGATGAACCGATCAATGGTTTGGATCCCCAGGGAATTAAAGAGATAAGGGAATTAATTTTAGAATTGAATAAATCGGGGCTAACCATCATCATTACGAGCCATATCCTTGAGGAGCTGTCAAAAGTAGCGACCCGATATGCCATTATTCATCAAGGCAAGATTATTGAGACGGTTTCAAAACATGAGTTGCTGCTTAATTGTGAAGAACGCATTGAAATTGAAGTAGACGAAGCAAAAGAAGTGATTCCTTTCCTGGAGGAATCGCTGAACATCCAGAACTATAAAGTCATCAATCAGCAGACAGTGTATATTTATGATTCACACGTGGAAAACCACCAGATCATTAAACGTTTAAGCACTGAAGGCATTGCGATTCATTCGATTAACAAACATAAACAAAGCTTGGAGCAGTATTTTCTGGAGCGTACGGGAAGAGCAGGTGATGGTGATGATTAATCTGTTCAAAATGGATTTCCATCGCTTTATCGGAAATAAAATGATGTATGTATTGCTGCTTATCTTCTGCGCTTTCCAAATATTTGGTACCTACATGATGAGTGTGTACGAACAACCCATGGCAGAAAGCGGTATACAGCCCGGTGCGATGAATGCCAGCGAATATATCCAATATGTATTGTCTCAGTCGCCATCATGGATGCTTTTGTATATTATGGTGTTCACGGTTTACTTCTATATGAGTGAGCAGAACGCGGGTTTTTACAAAAACTATATAACGATGAAACATGCACGCTCACATTCCGTATTCTCCAAGATACTGATTCAGGGAGTGTTTACGCTATTCATGTTTTTGACGCTGTTAGTCGCTGATTTCATCGGTCGCTCACTATTTTTTGAAAACAGTGCGATCGGGGATCTTGGTTATTTTATGAGCTTGCTTTCCGGCCAATTCTTGCTGCAGTGGTCTTTTTCCATTCTGATTTTATGTGCTTCGGTCATAACCAAAAACATGTTGATTAGTATATCGATTGGCATCGTCTTCGTACTGAATGTGATTGGCATGATTCTGAGCAGTTTTGAGTCTCTGCTGTTTGATGACGCGTTTGCTTCTGATTATTTATTAGTCAATACGATTACGCAAATAAAGGATTTTGCTGATTTAACTGACTTGATTCATGTCGGCAGTGTTGCGGTGGTTTCCATCATCATATTTACAGTGATTGCCATTCATTTTAAATCAAAAGAGGATCTGAAATAGCTAAAAGCATCTACAAAAGGTGTGGAAAGAGGGCTGAAAAGAACCCTCTTGCACTGCCTGAGGGCGTGGGAGTCACAGGTACCCATCAAATTAACAAACGTCTGCATTCCTTTTCGAATACTTCGCCAATAGTCGCTCACACTCCTCCCATTCCTCCCATTCCTTAGAGCCAGGCAAACAAGTCGTTGTATCCTCATGCTGTTTCTGCCTCTCTTCCAATGCCTGTTTTCGTTTTTGCTCTTTGAACCATTCAGGAACAACTTCGGCTTTGGCTGCGGCAGGTTGCGTAAATTTTTGGCTTTGCCGATTGCGGAATGCTGCTTCGTCGGCAGTGGCTTGCTCTACAGTCGTTATGCCTTTTCTTGCCCATGCTTTGAGGATGCCTTTCACATAGCGCCATGATGCTTTGTTTTGCTCAAGAGCGCGTTTCATGGCGTCAAGGACAAGCAGGTCACCAACATCAGCAATCCAATTGATGATGTCGTCAGTCACATAGGAACTGGCCACACCAAAATTATCCTGGTAGAACCGGATAGCTTCTGATGTTGTTGTTGGTTTGTGTTTTGTTTTATTTTTAAGTTTTCTTTTGTCTTTATTTCGTTTAAATAATGGGGCCGGACTGTGGGCCGTTTTGTGGTCCGTATTGCGGTCGGCGGAATGGTCCACAATGTCGTCCGGTGTATGGTTCATATGGTGAATCGAATTGTTTTGCTGTTTATGTTCTATTTGTTGGCCTGCGATTGGCTGTTCTGCTGGTTCGCTTGCAGGCTCCTTCTCCTGCTTGGTTTGAGACAGGCTGTCAACCTGGTACATTGGTTTAACTTGTGAAATCATTTGATAGACAGCTGTCTGGCTGCCGTCCCTGGATGTGACGGTTATGTATCCCTTTTCCTGCAGTTCGCTGCGGGCTCGCTTGAAAGACGTTCCTTTGATGCCGGATTTCAACTCAATGATCGACACAGGTACGGAAAAACTCTTTTGCCAGCCGCATAGATTATTGAAATGCATCAATGTATTCCAGAGTGCAACGGCCGATCCTGAAAGCGGGTTAAAAATAATCTGCTGGTAAAACGCATTTAATTCTTTTAAATAGTTCATATGGAATCTCCTCGTTATGTATTGTTTTGACTGGCGTACTGCTTATTTGTCACATGAAAGCAATTCACGGACGCGTGGGTTTTTCAATTTTTTCTTAACCTGTTTGCCCCAGCTTTTGACGGCATCAACGGTTGTGTTTTCCTGTTCAGCAATTGCTTTGTATGACATATCCTGAATAATAGCGTAATATACCCATTTCCATTGTTTGTCCGTTAATTGGGATTGGAGCTCTTTCCAAAGATCGGAGTCATTCAGTGGAAGGTGCTGATTAGCGGCAATTGGGCGTGAACCATCTGCACCACGGTGGTAGTTGCCGTCAGTGTGCCGTGTTCTTTGATCATGTGCGGACTGCTGATGGATCTCGTTTTGCCTGGTATCGCGGCGCATGCGATCAATCAGGCGGTTCCGGATGGTATAATTGAAGTATGTTGCCATGGCGCCTTTGTCTGGCTGATACGTTTCATAGGCATTCCAAAGAGCGACTAACCCCTCCTGAAAGAATTCCTGATGTGGATCATCGATATGCATCTTGTGAATCTGATAATAAATCCGCCGTTCATTTTGCTCGAAAATCTCTTCAAAAGTCAGTTTTTTGTCCATGAGATGGCTCCTTTTGCAATTTGATAGAGTGCTTCTACCTCTATAATCGAAAGAAAAGGCGAAAAGGTGGCATGATCACGAAAACTTTTTTATTTTTTTATAGAATTGTTCAGAGGTCACTAGTGTCGCATAAAAAATAAAAGAAAATTAAGAATATTATTTCCGAAATAAAGGTTTCTGGGTATAAAAAAATCCTTTATAATGAAAGTGGTGGTTGTTGTCCAAATCCAATATAAAGGAACTCAGAATATGGACAATTACGACAAGAAAGCAATCTACGTATTTGATCGTGGTTACATAGATTATGATCGTTTAGACCGCATGACGGACGACGGTTATTTCTCCGTCTCCTGAATGAAGAAAAATTGTAGAGTTTACTATACACTTAGACTACTTAGGAATTAAATTTCGAAAAAAGATTCTTGGGGCGGTAAAAGATTGGGAACTCTTTACTTTAAATTGAAAACGCTTTCCTGATAATTTTGTAGACAGTAATATATTGATGTAATATTTAACCTTGTAGCAAGATTTAAGGAGGGGAGTGATGATTGTTGAACATAGATCATTTAAAAGTATTTCATATTTTAGCAAAGAATAAAAGCT
>NZ_DATGTI010000130.1:0-14993 GCF_035301925.1 Lentibacillus sp.
TCACTTCCTTTTTAGGTATTTTTGGGTGTGTGGTTACCTCATTAATACCCTATATTGAAGGGGGTGGCAAGTTTTTTTGTATAAAAACGCATGAAATCGGGAAAACTAGTAGTTTTTACTAAGAAACTTTTGACAATACGATAAAAATAAGAGGGGGGATCATATGAAAAATAAAACAGTTATCGTTACGGGGGCTTCCAGTGGTATGGGCAAATATATGGCCGCAAAATTTGCTGATGAAGGTGCCAATGTTGTTATGACAGGCAGGGATGAAGAACGTCTTGATACAGCACGACGTGAACTGGAAAAAACGGCAGTCGGGGAAGTGTACCCGCTTTCCATGGATGTGCGTAAACCGGAAGACGTTGAGCGAATGGTTGCGGAAACGGTTGACAAGTTCAGTTCAATTGACCATCTCGTGAACAATGCGGCAGGCAATTTTATTGCACCTGCAGAAGGCTTGTCTGTCAATGGATGGAATGCAGTTATTGATATCGTATTGAATGGCACATTTTACTGCAGCCGTGAAGTCGGTAAATACTGGATTGATCATGGCATGAATGGATCCATCCTTAATATGGCTGCAACGTATGCGTGGAATGCGGGTGCAGGCGTTGCCCACTCATCAGCAGCTAAAGCAGGCGTACTTAATTTGACGCGCACGTTGGCAGTCGAATGGGGAAGCAGATATGGTATCCGGGTTAATGCGATTGCACCGGGGCCAATTGAACGGACTGGTGGTGCGGACAAGCTATGGGAGTCGGAAGAAGCTGCAAAACGCACCATTAATTCTGTTCCCTTGAAACGATTGGGCAAACCAGAGGAGATTGCGGACCTGGCATACTTTTTACTGTCCGAAAAGGCGGCATACATAAATGGGGAAGTTATCACAATGGATGGCGGACAGTGGCTCAATCAATATCCATTTTAATGACAGAATGTAAAAGGAATGCGCAAGTATAAGAGCTGCATGCTTTAGTATCCGTGAATTTCGGTTGTAAACATAAGATTTTTATGTGGGACATCCTTATTTTCCATTCACTGATGCATATCATAAAGTAAATTGATGCTGCCGTTATCTCGTCTTAACAGTCAGTAAGCCCCGCAACAGAATGATAGAGACATTTAAATTGCAGTAGGAGCGAGTAACTATTCGTAAATGTCCGCTTCTGTTTGGGCAGCCACATGCAGCTCACAAAAAAGTTGCAACAGGACAAGGAAAACTTTGACAGCGATACATCGCACGAAGAAAAAGTGCTTTCCTTTTTCAAGGACGTTACGTACTTAGCCTTTGTTCCTTTTCATCAGTGGGGGAAAAGCACCCCACTGAATGCAGTTTCACTTTACCAAAGTTATGTCATTCGACTTTTGACCACTGTTGAGTGTAACGATCTTATTATATGAAAGCGCTTAAATAAACGGAATGAAAATGATGTTATAATAGCATATCCTATGGTAAACTATACTTGTGGTCAATATAATAAACTCCTTAATGGCTAGGATTTGAAAAGGAGCGTTTTATATGAGTGCAACACAGGATAAGAAATTGACGGATATTGTGATTGATGATTTGATGATTCCCTCTGAAAAAGTAGCCCATGTTCAAGTCAATAACCCGCTTGAACATGCTCTGCTCATACTTGTGAAATCGGGATACTCTGCCGTGCCTGTTGTGGATTCATCGTATAAACTGGTTGGAACGATTGGCAAAACGCCGATTTTAAATAAGGTAATCGGGCTTGAAAGGTTTGAAATGGAACAGCTATCTGCAATGCAGGTACACGAAGCGATGAATACGGATATTCCACGTTTATCAACTTCAGACACATTTATGGAAGGTTTGAAAGCGGTTATCAATTATCCATTCGTATGTGTCGCAGATGAGGACGGCTATTTTGATGGCATACTAACCAGACGTGTTATTTTAAAGCAATTCAAACGGGATTATTATACATTTAAATCGGAAGTGTAAGATTCATGAAATGCACCCTTGCAAGTTGGATTCGCAGAGGGTGTTTTTTTCAACTTAAAGCTTGTCCCGCCGATGATTTGGTTGCGATGAAAAAGCGGGTTTGCTAAAGTAAAAGAAATACATAATGTTGGAGGTTTCGTGAAGTGAAAATATTTGATGCAAACGATATTTAGTTTTATTCAAATAGTGAAAATTTGTGAAGGCTTAGGTGAAAAAGTGAACAGCTGACTCGCTCGCATACGGCAATGGATAACCATAACGCCAGCCTTCACCAAAAGTGATCGTATAAAGAAAATCAGTCATTATAGGGGGTATAAAATCGATGGATAGTAAGATCAAAGTTGGTATTGTGGGTTACGGTAACTTGGGAAAAGGAGCAGCAGCTGCTGTTAATCAACAAACCGATATGGAGCTTACCGCCATATTTTCCCGAAGAGATCCGCAAACCTTAAACGTCAGTGATCCAAACGTATATGTGTTACATGTAGATGATGCCAAGCAGTACCAGGAACAAATTGATGTTATGATATTATGTGGTGGTTCCGCGACTGATTTACCCGAACAGGCACCTGCTTTTGCAGAGATGTTTAACACGGTGGACAGTTATGACACACATGCCAAAATACCGGAATATTTTGCTGCTGTTGACAAGGCAGCACATGCAAGCGGGAAAACAAGTATTATTTCCGTAGGCTGGGATCCGGGGATGTTTTCCTTGAACCGGGTTATGTCTGAAGCGTTATTGCCAAAAGGTGAAACCTACACTTTTTGGGGCAAAGGACTGAGCCAGGGACATTCGGATGCTGTTCGCAGAGTAGATGGCGTGAAAAATGGCGTGCAGTACACCATTCCATCAGAAAAGGTAATGGAACAGGTAAGAAATGGCGAGAATCCATCAGTCTCCAAAAGCGACAGGCATGTCAGGACATGCTACATTGTCCCGGAAGAAGGGGCCGATACTGCGCGTATAGAACAGGAAATCAAGACGATGCCGAACTATTTTGATGAATACGAAACGACCGTTTATTTCATTTCGGAAGCGGAACTGAAGGAGAATCATGCTGCCATGCCTCATGGCGGATTTGTCATCCGCAGCGGAAAGACCGGTTCAAACAATCATCAAATTGTTGAATACAGCTTGAATTTGGATAGCAATCCAGAATTCACGTCGAGTGTGCTTGTTGCCTATGCACGGGCAGCATACCGGATGAGTGCGGAAGGCATCCATGGCGCTAAAACGGTGTATGATGTTGCGCCTGCATATATCTCCCCGAAATCACAGGCTGAATTGCGCCGGGATTATTTATAAAAGTATGTAGTGGCCAATAGACAATGCTGATTGACTTGCGCCTGAATTGCTTATAGGTGAAAAATTAAGAAATGCACGGTTTTATGTTTGGTTCGGTACATACACTTTTTGGGCTGAACAGTGCACAGTTGCGACCGGATGAAGCTGATTGAGATGGATGTTAGAGCTGCTGAGAAGACAATCAGTATCATTTCCGGATAGAATGCCGCATATCTTTTACTGTTTGAGCAAAACTAGTCGTGAAATGTTTTGCAGCAGAGGAGGTATGCAATAATGGCGCGAATAGGTGTAGAAGAAACGTTGACGGATGTGAAGGAAGCTCTTGCAGAAATGGGACATGATGTCGTTGACTTACAATCAGAGGACGACACCGCCTATTGCGATTGCTGTGTCATTTCGGGCCAGGATAAAGATGTCATGGGCATGTCAACAGCAAGTATCGCAGGCTCTGTGATAAATGCAGACGGCTACAGTACCCGGGAAGTATGTGATATGGTGAATGACAGATTAAATGAACAACAGTAGCCGAAAAACGTCGGTATTCGCTATGGTTATGGTGAATACCGACGTTTTTCATATAGGCCAATAGCAGCTGAAGCTTTTTAGCATTAATTCTAATTGTTTTGGATCGCAATTTGCTGCGGAACTGGTGATTCAATCCCTACCTTGACAAAAGCCTCTTTAATTTGCTTTCGCATCGCGCGTTCACATTCCCACTGGAGTCCGTTTTCAGTCTGGCCGACGACACGCAGCACAATATCTGATGAACCAAAGTTTTGGACGCCAATGGCATCGGGTCCTTCTTTAAAACGTTCATCTTCTTTAAATCCGGTACATACCTGTTCGAGCACTGTAATGGCTTCATCAATATTATCATCATAGCGGATGCTTATATCGACGAGTGCACGCATGTTGCCGCGGGTATGGTTTGCGACTCCCTCAATATAGCGGTTAGGCACATAGTTTAATGTACCGTCAAAACTGCGGATTTTTGTTGTCCGCAAGCCGATTTCCTCTACAATACCATCATAGCCTGCCGTAGTCACATAGTCATCAATCTCAAGCTGCCGCTCCAGCAAGATGAAAAATCCGGTTACAATGTCACTGACAAGTCCCTGCGCACCAAAGCCAATCGCAAGTCCAATAATCCCTGCACCTGCCAGCAGTGGGCCGAGCGGGATTCCGAGGATCCCAAACATCATTAAGACAAACACAAAAAACATGCTATACGAAAACAGGTTCAGTAATAATTTTTCCAGTGTTTTAACACGTGACTGGGATATTTTTTGATTTGATCCAGCTTTGTTTATGGCTTTTTCAATCACCTTTTTGCCAATTGGAACCAGGATAATGAATGCTAATATGAGTAAGCCGATTTTTAATATTGCAGGCGCAACAATCTCCAGCATGCCGGCTAAACTGAATTCAATCCCAAAAAACTCCATATGTATTCCCCTTTCAGTCTAAAAATCTATGAACAGATGGTATGAGTATACCCTGAATGTGATTAAGTGAAACATGATCTGTTTTTGGTTCCGGGAATAATCTGTTCGGCATATATAATATAGGGAACATGTGTGGAAGTTACAGCCAAAAATTAACAGTCGGAGGTCATAAGATTGAGATTAAGAGATCAAATGCCGGAATTGAATGGAGCGGCTAAATGGCTCAACAGTAAGTCACTGTCAAAAAAAGATGTAACCGGAAAAAAACCAACTTTAATCTATTTTTGGTCAGTCAGTTGTGAAACATGCAAAAGAGCGATGCCCAAAATGAAAGAATTGTACAACGCTTATAATGGTCAATTGAATGTCATCACTGTTCACATGCCGCGGTCTGAAGCTGATCAGGATTTGAATGAAGTACGGCATGCTGCGAAAGAGTACAAGATTTCAGAGCCAATCCTTGTCGATAATGATCATACATTAACGAATCAATTCAAAAACAGGTATGTACCGGCTTACTATCTGTTTGATGCTAGCGGGAAACTAAGACACCGACATTCAGGGAGTGGGGGGCTGCAAATCCTTCAAAAACGAATTAGCCGAATACTAAATGAAACAGAAAAATAAAGTGAAACTTCATTCAGCGGGGGCGCTTTTTCCCCGTTGAATGTTAGTTGAACCGAATCGGACATTTAGGGTCAGTTAACCGGCGTATTTTGGCGGATTACTGACCATTACATGCGGGATAAAGTGAAACTTCATTCAGCGGGGGCGCTTTTTCCCCGCTGAATGAAGGGGAACAAAGCTTAAATTCGCAACGTCCTCGAAAAAGAAAAGCACTTTTTCTTCGTGCGATGTATCGCTGCCGGAGCTTTCCTTGTTCTGTTGCAACGCCTTTCTGACCTGCATCGTGCAGGCCCAAACAGAATCGGATCTTTACAGTCAGTTGATTCCTACTTATTTTTCTTGATTTACTTGAATGTTAAAGGATTTACTGCCTGTTAAGGTGGGCTATACAGCAAACAAAACTTCTGCGTTGATAGGCAGAAGTTTTTTAATTATGCAATTAAAAAATATTAAAATAAGCAAAAAAAGTGTGGCATTTTATTTCGAAACCCGTTATATTAGATATTGTGAAAAGTCATCGGGGGAGGGGTAAACACATTGAACATTTTTAAAAAATTAAAGCGTTTCTACTGGCCTTATAAGAAATATTTCTTTACATCGTTATTTTTTCTGTTTTTTGTTGTGGCCATTACAATTGTTTATCCAATTGTACTGCAGCTGACGATTGATGAAGTTGTGCTGCAGGAACGTTATTCATTGATTCCGTATATTGCCGCCGGATTCTTTTTCATTATGCTAATAAAAGGGGTTTCGTCGTTTTTTCACCAATATATGGGCGATCTGTTTGGGATAACAGTTGTCTATAAGCTCCGGGAAGCATTGTATAAAAAACTTCAAGCTTTATCATTTAAATACTTTGACAATGCCAGGACCGGGGATCTGATGTCCCGTAAAACGACAGATGTGGAAGGTTTTCGTAATTTTATTTCATTTGGCATTTCGGATCTTATTGAGATCACACTGCTTATTTTGCTCAGCTTAGGGGTTATGTTTTATTATTCGACGCCGCTTGCATTGATCACGATGGCTGCCATGCCATTTTTGGCTGTCGTGGTATATCAATTTGATAAACGGGTTCATCCGGCATTCAGAGGAATCCGAAAATCGTTCGGCAGGCTGAACACCCGCGTACAGGAAAATATCAGCGGCATGAATACAGTGAAATCATTATCAAAAGAGGACTTTGAAGTTGGCAGGTTTTCAGACAGCAATGACAACTACCGTCAGAATTACTTGTTTACCGCAAATATATGGTCGAAGTATATGCCGGTTATGGAATTTATCGGTAATGCATGTGTGGTGCTATTATTAGCCTATGGCGGTTATCTGGTAATTAACAATGACCTTAGCCTGGGAGCTCTGGTAGCCTTTTTCAGTCTTGTCTGGTATATTATGGGGCCGCTGATGAGTCTCGGGTTTGTCATTAACATGTTTTCACAGGCTAAAGCATCCGGAGAAAGGCTTCTGGAAATTTTAGAAGCAAGAGAGGATGTAACGGAAAAAGAGGGGGCAATCGATACACCGATCAAGGGCCATGTCACATTTAAACATGTCTGGTTAACCTATACGGAAGATGATGATAAAGCACTTAAAGATATCACATTCGATGCACCACCGGGAAAAATCATCGGTCTGAGCGGTCCGACCGGATCAGGCAAAACAAGCATCACCCAGCTGATCCCCCGGTTTTATGAGCCTGAAAAAGGTGAAGTTCTGGTTGATGGCAGGCCTGTAGATGAATACAAGCTGAAAACGCTGCGCAAGCATATCGGGTTTGTTCTGCAGGAATCGTTTTTGTTTTCTACCACAATAAGGGAAAATATCCGCTATGGGAACCCGGAAATCCCGGAAGAGCGGATTATTGATGCCGCCAAACGGGCACAGGCCCACGACTTCATTATGGAAATGCCAAATGGTTACGACACAATGCTGGGGGAGCGCGGCATGGGATTATCCGGCGGACAGAAACAGCGTATTGCGATTGCCCGGGCGATCTGCATCAATCCAAGTATATTAGTACTTGATGATGCGACATCGGCAGTTGATATGGAAACGGAATTTAAGATACAACAAGCTTTAAAAGAAGTGATGAAAGGGCGGACAACTTTCATTATAGCCCATCGGATTTCGTCGCTGAAACATGCCGATGAAATACTGGTGCTGGAAGATGGCGAAATCGTTGAGCGGGGCACGCATGAGGAATTAGCTCATCATAACGGACCGTATGAACGGATCTACAATATCCAGTACCAGGACCGGGAACAAATTATGGATACTGCAACATAGAAAAGGGGGGAGATCATGGCAAAACAAACATCTAAAGAGAATCGCCATTTGAACCGATTTTATTACACAGTCGATCATGCTGTGGAAAAACCGTTTAACTGGAAGCAAATGTGGCGGCTGCTCACGTATTTGAAGCCATATTCCAAAACCTATTTGCCCGGTGCGATCATAGCGATGTTCATTTCGACCGTGGTGCGTTTGGTTGTGCCTATCCTGATTGGTAAGGTTGTCTTCGATATTGTCATCGCTAATGAAGATATGACAATGCTTACCTATATGGTAATCTGCATCGCCATACTATACTTGCTGAGCTATATTGGAAATGTCTTTCGGATAAAATGGGTAAATATACTGGGGCAAAACGTTATCTATGATCTGCGGCAACATTTATTTTCGCACATCCAGCGGTTGTCACACCGATTTTTTGACTCACGTTCGGGCGGATCGATTATCGTCCGTATAATGAATGATACCAACTCCCTGCAGGAACTGTTTACAAATGGGATCATCAACCTGCTGATGGACACTGTGACACTTATCGGGATTGTTGTGATCCTATTAGTGTTGAGTCCAAAACTGGCACTGGCCATTATGGTCATACTGCCGATTATGTTTTATATTTCAACAAAACTCAGACGAAATATCCGGCGTTCATGGCAGGATGTACGTATTCAGCAATCACGCTTGAATTCCCATCTGAATGAAAGCATTCAAGGGATTCGGATTACCCAGTCATTCTCCCAGGAAAAAGAAAATGAAGAATACTTTGATGGTGTTAATACCGATAATTTTAAAAGCTGGCAAATCGCCGAAAAGAAAAGTGCGATGTTTGGTCCGTTTGTTGAAATGAGTAATGCACTCGGCACTATTATCCTGATTTCCTATGGTGCTTACCTCATTTTGCTCGGTGAGACAAATGGCGGTATTGCCATTGGTACGTTTGTATCGTTTGGTTTTTATGTTGGCATGTTCTGGGAACCGATTTCCCGGCTTGGCCAGATGTATAACCAGCTGTTGATGGCTATGTCGGCATCTGAGCGCATCTTTGAGTTTCTTGATGAACAGCCGAATGTTGTTGACAAAATAGATGGTGCCGATTTAACCGATATGAAGGGGCACATCGAATTTGATCATGTGGAATTTTCCTATGATGAGGAACGGACGGCATTGCATGACATATCACTGGATATAAAGGCAGGCGAGACGATTGCGTTGGTCGGGCATACGGGTAGCGGCAAGTCAACGATTGCCAATTTGATCAGTCGTTTCTATGACCCGACAAAAGGTGCTGTCAAAATTGATGGATACGATTTGCGTGATGTCAGATTGAACAGTTTGCGACGCGGGATCAGTGTTGTTTTGCAGGACACGTTCATTTTTTCCGGCAACATCATGGAAAATATCCGATTCGGTCGCCCGGATGCAACGAATGGGGAAGTGATTGAGGCAGCCAAAGTTGTCGGAGCTGATGATTTCATTCAGCGTCTGGCAAACGGATACGAGACAGAGGTGGAAGAGCGCGGCAATATTCTTTCAGCAGGCGAAAGGCAATTATTATCATTTGCCAGGTCCCTATTGGCGGATCCGAAAATATTGATACTGGATGAAGCAACGGCAAGTATCGATACTGAGACAGAAGTGAAAATACAGGCTGCACTGCAAAGGTTATTAAAGGGCAGAACAGCCATCATTATCGCACACCGCTTGTCAACGATCAGAGAATCGGATAATATTTTTGTACTGGAAAATGGCAAAATACTGGAGAGCGGCAGCCATGATGAACTCATGCAACAGCATGGTGCATATTTCGAATTAGTCAAATCACAGTTTCAGATGCTTGATGCGATGTAACAAAAAACGAAAAGCCCTGCTTTTCGTTTTTTGTTACAGCATATCTTTCTCAATCTGTTTCATTTCGAACAAGTAGCCTTTTTGGGACATCAGTTCATCAAACGTACCGGATTCAATGATTGTACCTTGATCGATGACAATAATCTGGTCCATGGATTCCAGATTCGTCAGGCGATGACTTACAAGGACAAGTGTGTCATCTTCAGCCTGTGAAAAAAGATGGTCATAGATGATTTGTTCAGTTAAGGCATCCACAGATGATGTCGGCTCATCCAACAGCCAAAGATGTGAACCTTTCAGCATTGCCCTCGCTATTGCCAATCGCTGCTTTTCACCGCCGGAAAGGTTTTCACCTTTTTCATGAACCTGGTCCTCCAACGAAAAATAGGCAAGTTTCACTTTGTCCAGTGCTGTCTTCATGTCGGAATCGGTTAAATTATCACCGGCAAGGCGCAAATTATCACGGATCGTACCAAAGAAGAAATGATTTTCCTGCAGAACGACATTCGCATTTTCCCAAATGGATTCCTGATCTATCTGATTCATCGGTTTTCCATCCACACGGATAATACCTTTCTCTACAGGATACATTTGCAACAGAAGTGTCATCAAGGTTGATTTGCCGGAACCACTTGGCCCGACAATCGCTGTCTTTGAACCCGCAGGCAATGTCAGGTTGATGTTTCGTAATGCCAGACGCGGCTCATCCGGAAATGCGAACGAAACGGCTTCCATCTCAATTGAAAACGCTCGATCAGTTTGTAACCGCTGGCTGGTCTTTGTACTAACGTTTTTACCTTCCTGCTCCACTGTTTCAGATAGGCGGATGGCTGCCCGTCTGCTGTCCTGAAAATGAATGGGAAAAGCAGCCATTGACGCAGCATCTTCAAAAACTGTCAGCGAAATCATTACAAGCATTGCAAGCATTATGCCTTCCAGCTGTCCATTGCTGATCAGCCAAGCGCCCAATCCCAGCACAGACCAGGAAATAATGAGCGATATGAATGAATTCACCGACTGGCTGTACAGTTTATTGATGTTTTCACGTTCCTGCCGGCTAATATACGTATCAGATGCCCGCATCAATTGTTGTTCTTTTTCCGCTGCCTTCTGATATATTTTCAAATCACGGAATCCGTACAGGAACTCGGTTACTTCAGTGGATAAGTCACCTCTATGTTTCCGTACATCAGCATCAATTTTTCGTTGTCTCAAGGCAAACAGCGCCGGTACGATAAAGGCCGTCAGCAAAAGCCCAGCCATAAGCACAAGTGCCACAGGAATGGAGAAGATCGTTGTAAACAGAATGGTGCTTAAAAATACCAGCACTAAAACAATTGGCGGATAGAATACCCGCAGAAAGAAGTTTTGCAGTGTTTCAACGTCACCGACAACCCGTGATAAGAGATCACCACTCCTGTATTTTTGAAAAATCCCTGGTGCTAATGGTTCGAGTTTACTAAAAAATGACACACGCAAATTGCTTAAAATCGTAAACGTTGCCCGGTGGGAAAAATAGCGTTCCGCGTAACGGGCAATCGCTTTGGTAATTCCGAGCAGTTTCACGGCTGATGTGAGAATGATCAGTGTGTAAAAGGGAGGAGCCAGTGCGGATTTGGAAATAAGATAGCCGCTTGCTGCAAACAGTCCGACAGCTGTTATGCCCGCTAAAAATCCAAAGATAATTGAATAAAGAATATCCTTTTTTTCCAACATTATTAACCTAACGATTCCGGTCAATTCTTTCATTCTGCCTTCACTCCCTGCTGTACAGTTACCATTTCCCGATAATCCGGGGCTGCTGCCATCAGTTCGCTGTGTGTGCCTTCAGCAACCAATCTGCCATTTTCCAGAAATAATATCTTATCCGCATTCTTGATTGTATGAAGACGATGGGCGACAGTTATTACTGTTGCGTTTTGTGCCAGTTGTTTCATAGAAGATTGCAGAATCTGTTCTGTTTCAAGATCAAGCCCTGTTGTCGGTTCATCAAAAAGAATGACAGCCGGTTTTTTTAAAAAAGCTCTGGCCAGAGCCAGCCGCTGCATTTCACCGCCTGAAAGACCGCGGCCTGCCTCACCGACCGGCGTATCATACCCTTTGTCCAATGTTTGAATCATTTTGGCAATGCCGGCTTTTTCGGCTGCATGTTCAATGTCATTAAGTCCGGCATTGGAGTCAGCGCCAATCGCAATGTTTTCTGCGATGGTCCCTGCAAAAATATAAGGGTGC
The DNA here is from genome assembly GCF_035301925.1 of Lentibacillus sp. Taxonomy (GTDB): domain Bacteria; phylum Bacillota; class Bacilli; order Bacillales; family Amphibacillaceae; genus Lentibacillus. The sequence continues at coordinate 11,723 of NZ_DATGTI010000130.1, forward strand.
TGCGAGATATAACTCAGTTGATCAAACCAGTCGTTTTCAGCGAAATGCGGTAATGGTTTCCCATTGACCATCATATTCCCTTGTGAGGCGGGGAGGAGGCCGGCCATGAGATTTAGTAGTGTCGTCTTTCCTGAGCCGCTCCTACCGGCAATCGCAATCTGCCCGTATGGCGGTATGTCAGTCGTGATGTTTTTTAATGAGAATTGACCATCTCCATAGCTAAAGCTGACGTTCTCGAGACGAATAGCCCCCGGCATTGCTTCAGCAGGTAATTTTTCTTCGCCCCACTGAACCTGCTGCTCCGGACGGTCCAACGCCTCCGTTATTTTTTTGGCTGCACCCATACTGCTCCGCCCGTCATGAAACGTGCTGCCGAGTTCTTTCAGTGTTGAATAGAATTCAGGTGTCAGCACAAGCAAAAAGAAAGCTGTAAAAAAAGAAACCTGTTCATAAATGATCAGCTGGATGGCCAGTTCCAGGGCAATAATCCCGATACTGAGCATTGAAATCAGTTCCAGCATAAACGAGGATGTAAAAGCGGTTTTCAATATTTCCATTGTGGCATCGCGAAAACTCAGACTGCTTTTCTTCAGAGCATCCTGTTGTTTCCTGGCACGGCCGTATAGTTTAAGGGTGGTGAGCCCTTGCAGTGTATCCAAAAAACTGCCGGAAAATGCAGCCAGTTTTTCCTGCTGTTCTTCTGATTTGTTTTTCGTCTGCATCCCAATGATAATCATAAAAATCGGGATGAATGGCGCTGTAATAATCATGATCAGACCTGTATTAACATGCTGGGTAAAAGCAACAGCTAAAATAATCAACGGAATGATTGAGGACTGGATCAGCTGGGGGATATACGCACTGAAATAACTGTCGATTTCGTCCACAGCATCCAGCATAACACTTACTTTACCCCCTGACTGATCTTCCCCTAGTTGTCTGGTTGGCATTTTTGCAAATTTATGCAACAGCGACTTCCGATACATTGCTTTGACGTTCGCCGCTATTTTGATACCAATCCGTCCGTTTAGATACGATGCTGCTGTTCTGAACAGAAGGACGGCCAATAAGCCTGACAGCATCCATAAGATGTTAGAAAATCCTTGCTGCTCCAGAAATACGCGATCGACAATTGTCACCAGAAAATAGGCCTGCAGGATAACCATCACTGCTATGATGACAGACAGGATAAACAAGGATAGAATTCTTCGTTTATGTCTGAATACTATTTTTCCCAGACCGTCCATTGCACCTCACCTCCCAGAAGTGGGACAAAGGGTAAGTGGGACAAAGGGTCAGACCCCTTGTCCCACCGAGGGGTCTGACCCCCGTCAATCTTTTTTGCCTTTGACATAGTCAGCATTAAATAAAAATAGCCTCATTAATAAAATCAACGAAGGTATCAAGAGCAACAAGCCGCCTATAAAAGCTATGACAAGAGCTATTCCCATTGATTCATGTGTGGCACTGTCATGAATGGAAATATAGGGGTCAAGCAAATAGGGATAGTGTCCGATACCATAACCGAAAAAGGCAAACAGATATTGCAGCATAACACTGATGAATGCCATTCCGTAATATTTTCCCCGGTACAAGAGCCATATGGCTATCAAGAAAAACCCAACAGACAGACCGAACATCCACCACAAGTCGAGCATGCTTTCATAATGTCTTGCATTATGCTGGCTTAAAAAGATGAATGTCGTCAAGGCGGCAATAATGGCCGGTGTGCTCCAGAACAGGGCAAACTTGCGCACCAAGCCCAATGCCGGATAGTCCTGGGCACGTGCGGCGTAAAATGATAAAAAAGTCGCACTGATAAATAATACGGACACAATTGCTAATGCGACAATGCTCCATGACAGCGGGCTTGTAAACAGCTCCATGTACTGCAGTGAGACAGTACCGTTTGTTTCCTTAATAAATCCGCCTTCAGACAATGTCAGGGCGACTGATAAGGAAGCTGGAATCAAAAGACCTGTCGCACCGTATAAAAATGTATAAACCAAGCTTTGTTTGGATCCGTAATTTTCGAAGGCGTAAAACGAACCACGGATAGCCAGTAGAATAATCGCAATGCTTCCGGGCACCAACAATGAAGTCCCGTAGTAATAAGCTGTTTCCGGAAAAAATCCGACGATACCGACGAAGAAGAAGACGAAAAAGACATTCGTCACTTCCCATACAGGTGACAAATAGCGCGCAATCAGCTGATTGACCACGTGCTCCTGTTTGGTGGCTTTGGCATAAAATGCAAAGAACCCGGCGCCGAAATCAATTGAAGCAACGATCAGGTAACCGTACAAAAACGTCCATAAAACCGTAATGCCGATTATTTCATAGCTCATGATTCATCACCCTTTTCGACAGTTGGATAGTGTTTCTCCAATTCTTCCTCAGCCGGATTATTCCGGAATAACTTGCGCAGTGTCACAATGCATAAGGTTCCCAGTACGACATATAACGCCAGGAAAAGGAAAAACATCAGGCCGACATAAGGTGAGGAAGTAGCAGCTTCTTCCACTGACATATACCCTCTTATAATCCATGGCTGACGGCCTTCTTCGGCGTAAATCCAGCCGAATTCAATCGCCAGGAATGCTAAAGGACCACTTAGCATGATAAGTGAGAGAATTCCCCTGTTATGCTCATTCCGATTTTTCAGTTTGCTTAAAACGAGGTACAGTAACGCTACACCAGGCAGAAAGAAGCCAATCACCACCATTAAATCAAACATGTAATGCACCCAGAGCGGCGGCCAGAATTTTTCCGGGGTTTCTTCCAGACCTGTTACTTCAGCATTAAAATCAGCATGAGCAAGGAAACTCAGGAAATTGGGAATGCGGATTTCACCGATTGCTTCGTGTGCATCATTCAGCCATCCGAACAGGATCAGATCGGCACCTTCCTCTGTTTCAAAATGCCATTCAGCTGCAGCCAACTTCTCCGGCTGATGTGCTGCCAGAAATTTAGCTGATGAATCTCCGGCGATGATTGTCAGCACAGCAAATATGAGTGTGAGTGTCATCGTAAGCTTCAATGCTTTTTTATGATAGTCAGTCGCTTTCTTTTTCAGAATCATGAAAGCGGTTATGGCAGCAAGAACGGCTGCACATGTCAGGTAAGCGGACGTTAATACGTGAAACACTTTTGTTGGTGTTGCCGGGTTCAGCATGGCTGCAATCGGATTAACGGCGGCAAACGCGCCATTTTCTGTTTCAAAGCCTTGCGGGGTATTCATAAACGCGTTGACCGTGGTAATAAATACGGC
>NZ_DATGTI010000131.1:0-11757 GCF_035301925.1 Lentibacillus sp.
CCGGACGAGCGCCTTGCAGAAATCGCCCGGCGGACGGAAAGTTTCCTTTATGCTGTTTCCGTCACGGGAACGACCGGTGCCCGGACATCACACGGAAGCAATGTCAACACGTACTTGCAGAACTTGAAGCAGATGATCGACATACCGGTTCTGGCCGGTTTCGGCGTGTCTACACCAAAACAGGCTCACGAACTGGGCTCCAGCTGCGACGGTGTAGTTATCGGGAGCAAAATCGTGGATTTATTTCATAGAGGTAAAACGAACGATATCAAACAGCTGATTCAAAAAAGCATTTAGTCTGCTATCGCTTGCCGGCATTTGTTCGGCAAGCGGCAGCAATTATTTCCCTTGTTTTTTCTTAGCCTTTTCATATTCTTCCTTCGTGATCTCACCTTTTTCATAACGCTGTTTCATAATCTCCAGTGAACTTTGCCGCCGGTTGCTTTTTCCCGCATTAAACCGGTAGAGGATAATCACGATCATAACCAAAACAATAATGCCCAAACCTAACCTGATATAGCCTTCAACCGTCATGAGATCACCTCCACAAATACGTTTCCCTGTTCTTAGGAATTTAAGCACAGAAAATTTCCAGTCAAATCCATTGCACAAATAAAAAAATTATATTATGATTTTCAATGGACTTAAAAGTTGCATCTGACATGCTGGTGTAGCACAATCGGTAGTGCACATCACTCGTAATGATGAGGTTGGAGGTTCAAGTCCTCTCACCAGCACCATTTTGGAGGAGTACCCAAGCCCGGCTGAAGGGGACGCACTCGAAATGCGTTAGGGGTTAACGCCCGCGTGGGTTCGAATCCCACCTCCTCCGTTTGTATATACTGATTGAAAACTGTCGCTCAGTGCGGCAGTTTAATTTTATCACTAAAGGAAATGCTTAAAACAAAGTGTTTCGCCAAAGCCAAGGGGGCAAGACCATGAGGGAATACACCGATTTAAACACACTGGCCCAGGTTGATGATTTCATTGCCAATCATTCACTGTTACTCATCTTCATTTCCCGGACCGGCTGCAGTATCTGTCACGGCTTGCTGCCACAGGTCCAGGAACTTCTTGATAACTACCCGGAAATACAAATGGGACATGTCAATGCGGATCATCTGGAAGCAATTGCCGGACGTTTTTCAATTTTCGCCGTACCGGTTGTCCTCCTGTTTGTCGATGGCAAAGAATATTTGCGCGAAGCCCGTATCGTCCATATGGATTTGTTCAAGGAAAAATTAAGCAAAATATATGAAGGCTATCTGAAGTAGACAAACAACCAGTGCCAAAACCGGCGGGACATCCAGCCGGGAAGGTACCCGTACGACTCGCTGCCTTTTTAAAGCTCTCCCCTGTCCTTTCTTCCGCTAAACCACCAAAGATAGATATCTGTCACTCATATACCTCTCATAGGATAATAGTCTATCACCAACACATCTTTTTCCCAAATTCATAGACAGTCATACAATCAAAAATCGTCATGCGCCATAGGATAAACTAAAGCTTAAGGAAAGCAGGTGATATGAATATGACCAAAAAATCATCCAAAAATAATTTTGTCCCCGAGAAAGTTGTCAAAGTCATGGTTGACGAGGTATTCCGCAAAAATAATGTCAAACCTGCGGAAATCAAAAACAATATATCGAACGAACAGCGACAAATGCTGAAGGAAATGGTTGAAGACCTGAAAACACAAGTGGAACAATTTAATCAAGGAGAGAAAAATACGACAAAAACAGATAAATAAGAGTCTATTAAAGAAAACACCTATTTCATAGGTGTTTTCTTTAATTTTGCCAAAAAACGAGAATCTAGTGTATGTGTACAATCTGATTAGTAGGAATATCCATAGAGTAATATTAACAAAAGAAAGGAGTGTTAATATGAGATCAAATAAAGGACACGATACCATGAACCCATTTGGCTACAAAAGCAAATACTTTTACCTTAGAGATAAACGCAAACACGGCCACCAGCATTGCTGTCAGAATTGCGGAACTACCGACTGTGCACGTGACTGCAACCAATGCGACAGATGCAGGGATAAATATAAGCAACATGACCATAAAGATAAACACCAACACGGTCATCAACACTGTCAGGAATGCGGAGCCGCTGACTGTGTACGTGACTCCAACAAATGTGACAGGTGCAAGGATAAGCATGAACACGACAAGAAGCATGACCGTTTTGAAATGATCGAGGTTGATCCCGACGCAAACGTTTCACAAGCGGACGGTCAATATTCCTTTATGGATCAGGAATCAGCAGAAATGATCTGGGTGAAAGAGTCCTGTGATATCACGGTTGATTCAAGGGACACACAAATTGGGGTTTCGCTTCAGGCAAGTCTGCAGTTGGCAATAGCCCTTGTGCTGAATATTGCCATTGCTGATTCAAACAGAAGCAATGCCATATCCCAGGACCTTATGCAATCGTTTAATGCCGATCAAATCAATAAACAAAAAATCTTCATCTACAATACGAAAGACGCTACTGTAACGACACGAGACACAGATCTGGCCATCAATATTCAAGTTCTGCTGCAACTGCTGGTAACGCTCGTTGTCATGGTTGATGTTTTATAAAAATTTATGGAAGGGGTGGAAACTAAATGAGTTATATGACCAAAACAAAATGGCGTGCATTGGATCATTGTGATGACCATACAAGTAACCAAAACGATGCGGCAGCAACACAAAATGCGGATCAGGCTACAGCCAATCAGCAAGTATCAGATGAATGGATTATCATCAAAGACTCCGAGAACATTGATGTCACAACGACCGACAGACAGGCGGCTGTCTCTCTGCAACTTGGTATTGAAGCAGCTATTGCAGCCGTCATTAGAATTGCTATCGGTGACGGTGCACAATCAGAAGGTTTCACACAGGATCTCAGACAAATGACCAATACAAGACAGGGTAACCACCAAAAAACAATTGTCGAACAATCAAGAGATATTGAAATTACCACAACCGATACAGATGTAGCTGTTAATATTCAGTTGTTATTCCAGATCTTAGCCGCCATTGTTGCTGCCCTAGATATTCTTTAATTGAGTTAAGCAGCATTCCGGGGAAACGCCCTAAACCAAACAATCCATTAGCTCTTACCATCACTCCCCTCCCCGGTAAACCCTGTCTCTTATTAGTTTAGAGACTGTTTAAAATTTGTTATGAAAGGAATGATAAATTGTGGCTAATCTGACAAATCGCCAACGAGGTTTATTGCGTCTTGGTAATCAATTAACCAGAAACTTATTTGATACGAATGCCGGTTTGAATCACAATGTGTCAGTTGATTTACCGGGCATTGATTTCGATGCCGGGTTCAGTGCAGATTTCGGTACCGATAATGGAACAGGTGCACCCGCTGACCCCACAGCACCTGAAACACTGAGAGATGTATTACTGGAATTACAAAATGAGCAAGTGACAATTACCACTGCTTTTGGCCCTGTAACAGGTACAGTCATTTCAGTGCAGAATGACTATGTTGTACTGGTTGAAACCGGCGGGGCACAAGTCCTTGTCCCTATGGAAAGTATTGAATTGGTCAGTGAATAATAAGGAGGGATTCTGATGTTCCAAGATACGTTTGCAGCAGAACTGGCCACACGTACTGGTTCGAGGGTTGAAGTAGCGACTGATACCAATTTAATAGAAGGTATTCTCTCTACCGTTACCGCAAACTTGGTTCTTGTTGTCGAGGTTGACGGTGGTTATGGGGAAAATATCACACAATACCTGTCAATAAATGCTATCAACTTCGTCCGTTTTCCTGCTGCGGCAGCTTAATATGTTACGTGCGAATACCCTGGCCCATTGGGCTGGGGTATTTTCCTTTAAACAAATCTAACGCCCATTGTTCTCTTTACCTGTTAAGTGATTTTAAAAAGTCATACCAGCTGTCAAGGTTTTGTTTCGTAATGCTATCCTTATGTTCCCTCACATTATATACGGTAAAATCCCGATATTGAAACCGGTAATGGCCGATTAATCGGTTTAGAACACTGACATCTTCATAAAGCCTGCCATCCGCAAAATCAATAACCGGAAAGCCGCCTGCCTTTTTGAGCGAGGAAGTGCGGTAAACTCTCGGTCCAAGCGGAAAGCGGTAGGATAAGAGAGCCTTCCTTCCTTTGATGGCGTTTCCTTTGGCAATTCCTTTAAATAGAACATCATCTTTCAATTGCTTCCATTTTCTGAGATTACCGTACAAAACCGCCATCCCACCTGACAGACCCGACAGCTGATTTTTAATGACGGAAACCGCATCAGGATCCAGCCAGTCATCCGCATCAAGTTCCAATATAAAATCAGACGTCACGTATGGCAGTAATGTGTTTAAGGCTCTTGCCTTACCTCCATTCTTTTTGCTGAACACCTGCACCCGCGAATCATCACCATAACGTCGAAGCAGCTGCCACGTATGATCCGTTGATCCATCATCCATGATCAGTAACTGTTCGGCCTGTTCATTTTGCAGCAGGCATGAGCTGACAGCCGTTTGGACATACGCTTCCATATTGTAAGCTGACAAGATAATCGAAAGGCTGGGGTGACCGGCGTTCGTTTTTTTTAGCTGGTATTTTTCGATAAACTTTTGCTTTTCGATTGTATTTTTCGCGTTATTTTTCCTGGCGTCCTTGACTAAACCTTCCTTAAAGCTCTTCGCGAAATTTTCCACCCGGGAAAGCCAGGCAGGAAACAATGCCTCTTTGAATGGCAGCTCGGAAGATGATAACAATGGGTGCTGTTTTAGAAGTGACGTGCGAACGAGTAGTGGCTGCCGGATTGTCATGTCCTGGTTATGTTTAAAAGTTCCCAAAACAGACTGATTCCCGGATAGCTGAAACGAATGAGGTGTTATTTTAGATGAAAGATAATCATTGCCGCTCAGCCATAAAACATACGGTGTATCGATCGAATGGATCGTTTTCTGCAGTAGGTCCCCTTCGTCCTGATTCTGAACTAGGATCGTTCGAATCCGGTCAGACCAGTCAATATCAGTTACACGTTGGAAGGCACCCTTTGTTTGCTGAAAAACGATAACCGATTTCAGTCTGGAACGAAGCGGATTTAAGGACATAAACGCTTTATGCAGTGTTACCTGATCAGCATAACCAATAAGAATGGCAGTTATATCATTCAATGACACCCCTCCGATCATGTGTCAAAGCTTGCACGATGCAAAACCCCAAGTACATATATATGACCGGAAATAAATACTTATGTTTTTCTATATTTTCATCAATACCGCCATTCCCGGAGAAACATGTCATTTGTCTAGTATACTATAAGATATGCAAATCTCTTGGTAGAAATGCCGATTCAGTTTGCTATACTAAACATACGATATAGTAATCGATACAAGTCTTGTTGAGAGCCCACACCCATGAATTTTACCCTTTGAAAGCCGGCTGATCACCGGCTTTCCTACATTTAATATCATACCGGTTCAAAACCACCATGCAAACCTTCCCGATTAAAGAATAAAACGCCTGCTCCTAATACAGAAGCAGGCTTTTTTTATCTGATCTGAATATCAAATATATGCAATGAACCATGTTGGTCAACAGGCTTCTCACTCGTCACCTTCCCATTGTATAACGTTTCACCTGACGTTGTATCAATAACAACTATATTTTGGCCCATTTTCTGTCCAGGAATTGACGTAAGCAGGTACATTCTGTCATTTGTTACATGAAACAGCGGCGGTGACTGTTCCTGCGTTTCCCCATCACCTTGTGCAGGAAGGTCAATTTCAGCTGTCATTTCATCCGTTTCAATATTATACTGCAGAATTTGATCCCCGGTACTTAAATAAAGATGTTCATTGTGAGAAAGAAGCACATCCCTCCCCGAAAAATCCAATTGTTGCTTTTCTCCAGTCTCCAAGTTATATACGATATATCCTTGCTCATTCTGATTGGCCGGGCTATTTTCCCTGAAAATGATATAGTCACTTGGTGCTGTCTGATCTGATTCACGTACCTTCATAAAATCACTCATAGCGTTTTCTTCATTTTCACCGGTCATTGCAATTCTTTCATCGCCGGTTATTTCCTGTTTCGTTATATCGAAATGATACAAATGGAGTACATTCTCGCCATTTCTGGAAAAATTACGCGTGATAACCCTCAATGTGTTATCTGCCATTTGTACATCTTCAACGTACACCTGGTGATACATTGCCCTGTTTGGTACTGGCGCTTTGAATGCTGTTGTTTCACCATTTTCTTTATCCAGAACGGCAATATCAAATTCCATTTCACTGCCCGAAGTGCGTACTGACTGATTGTTTACATCTGCATATGCCAGTGTTTCCTCTGTTTCCAGGTAAGAAGTCAAGCTCCCGGCTTTTCCGCGCATAAAGCTGCGGTATTCCTCCTGCAGTCGCTTGACCTCACTGCTGTACATCCCCTGAAGACGCTCGAAAAACGATTGTTTATTGAAATACTCGGAATCCTCAGGTTTCACGTCAACAGCGACATGCATTCCGGTTCCAGTATTATAACTGCCATTCAGAATGACCGATTCGATTACTTCCTCATCACCACTTATATTTTCGATACTGAATTCCGGATAACCGCCTGCCGCTAAGGATGACTGTATATAAAATGTCCCGACAGTCAAAACAACAACCGTTACAATCGATATTAATCGCCAATATCGTTTCATTCGATAACTCCTTTCATACCGTAATTTTTTTCGTTAATAAATAATGACCCATCCAAATCGACATGAATGTCACGATCAATCCTAATGCAACTTCAAGACCGAGCATTTCAAGCGGATAAAAGTAATTGCGATTCAGGAAAAGTTCGGATAAAACAGGCAAGGCAAAAATGATGACTGATAAAGTAACATACCCTATACCCAGCAATAGTCCTTTCCACCTGAAACTGCGCTCGAATAAAATAGCCGTAAACAGAACGGATACCGCCATAAATCCGGCACCATAATAGAGGATAAACTCAACAAAGGTTTGTGGGACGAGAATGGATAAGTAATTCCAGTTGACAATCTGGCCAAGTGTCATATCCGATCTAAAATCCACCGGCACCATCCACTTGAAAACCCTATTTTCCAGTGGCAGGATGATAAGCTGTATGGATACAAGTCCCAACACCATCAACACAATCGATGCTGCTTTGGCAAGATAAACATTCAGCCGTGCTGTCGGCAGCATTAGCAGCCGATAGATGAATGTATTTTTACCGAACCAGTCACGATACCAAATCATAAAAATATAGAAAATCAACGCTGCTGCACAAATCGCAATCGGCCCCATAAACCATAGACTCCGGGTAAAATCCATAAATGACATGACACCATTTTGCTCAACAAATTGAGCCATCGATAGCCCATCTTCATTGATTGCCTGGTTGGCTTTACCTATATATTCATTAGCCTTCACGATCACGCCTGCAACCTGTACGACGACCGTCATGGCAACCAACACAAGATAGATTTTCATAAACCGGCTTAATTCAAAGTTGACAAGTTTCATGAAACGATTCATGGCTGATACACCTCCCGCATGACATCCACGACTGATTTGCCTTCTGTTTCCCTGACTTCTTCACTGTTAAATTGCTTTAAAACTTTCCCATCATCGAGAAGAACGGCTTTATCAATCAAGTGTTCAATATCATTGATTTCATGGGTCGTAATAATCACACCACGGTCTTCAACCAAGTGGCTCGTGAAAACTTCTGCAATCTGTTCCCGGCTGAAAATGTCAATGCCGGAAAAGGGCTCATCCATCAGCAAATAGTCAACATCGAGTGCTAGTCCTAGCAGTAAGTTAACTTTTGCCCGATTTCCTTTTGACAGGTTATTGATTTTCTCACTTTGCTTCAATTTGAAGAATTTGAGTAATTCCGTTGCGCGCTCCTGGTTCCAGCTATCATAAAAATCGGCCATGAACTGCATCGCCTCAGCTATCGTCATGTTCGGCTGCATAATGATGGCATCCGGAATGAACGTGATTTTTTCATAGCTGTGCTTACTGATCGTTTCGCCATTGATCAAAATTTGCCCGCCATTAAGCGGTGTCAGGTTCATGATCGCATTCATAATCGTTGTTTTGCCGACCCCGTTTATCCCGATAATACAGGTGATTTCACCCTTTTCGGCGGTGAACGACACGCCTTTAAGCACTTTTTTTCTGCCAAATTTTTTCTGAATATCATTTACCTCAATCATGTCTAAGCCTCCTATCCAGCGCTTTCGTTTTCATATTTCTCTTTCACAAGATCCAGCACTTCCTCAACCGGAACATCGATCGAACGGACCGAACGGACAAAATCATCGACCGCTTCCATAATCAATTCCTCTCTCACCGATTTGAGGATGTTCTCATCCTTCGTAATCCTGCTCGGCAAATTCCGCTCCGTATAAATCAAACCCGCTTCCTCCATTTCTTTATAAGCCCGCTGTGCAGTATTTGGATTGATTTTTAACCGGTTGGCAAGCTCCCGCCGTGACGGGATTTCCTGACCCGGCTCATAGACCCCGGTTGCGATTAGTTCTTTAAAATGTCGGATAACTTGCACATAAACCGGATCCCGTTTATTAAAATTCACCTTCATAAGCACATCTCCCACTCAGTTGACATGGATGTAAGTGTATTAAATGATTAATACACCAAAACCAAAAAAAATGTGTATTAAGTGTGTAATACATTCTATGTGGTGTATTATATTATTAATACACTTGGAAGTCAACAACAATCTGAAAACTTACCATTAGAAATAAACAAACATGTGATTTTTTGCCGGTCATAAACGTTAAAGCTGTTATGGGACAAGGGGTCTGACCCCTTGTCCCGACACATCTAACCTGTATATGATAAAATAGATGTTATATGAACTTTAACGATTGGAAGGATGATCATCATGACGGATAATATAAAACTTACCTCTTTATCATCAAAAGGCGGCTGCGGCTGCAAAATCGGCCCGGCCGACCTGGAAAATGTACTTCGTTCACTCCCCCAGCAAACCGTCCCGAACCCGAATTTGCTTGTCGGATTGGATACCAGTGATGATGCGGGTGTCTATAAATTAACTGATGATCTCGCACTTGTGCAGACCGTCGATTTTTTCACACCGATTGTCGATGATCCATATGCATTTGGTCAGGTCGCTGCCGCCAATGCCATCAGTGACGTTTATGCGATGGGCGGAACACCAATCACAGCTTTAAATATCGTTGCGTTTCCCATTTCCACCTTGGATGAAAGCATTCTTGCAAACATCCTGCGTGGTGCCGGTGATAAATTGGAAGAAGCCGGTGTATCGCTTGTCGGCGGTCATTCAATCGATGACCAGGAACCAAAGTTCGGACTGGCCGTAACAGGAACGGTTCACCCCAATCATATCAAGACAAATACGGGTGCTAAACCAGGGGACAAACTGATTTTGACAAAACCGATCGGCGTCGGCATTATGAGCAGTTCACTGAAAAAAGGACTGCTTGAGCAAGATGAAATTGACCGGGTAACACAAGTTATGACAACATTGAATAAAACAGCTTCCGAAACGATGAGCGATTTTAAAGTGAACGCCAGCACCGACGTTACCGGATTCGGGCTGCTCGGTCATGCATCAGAAATCGCGACAGGCAGCCATGTGGAAATACGGATTGATTCAAAAGCGGTTCCAGTATTACCGCGCGTAAAAGAACTCGCTGAAGGAGGCGTCATCCCGGGCGGTACCAAGAATAACTTTAACCACATCAACGATATCGTAACTTTCCCCGAAAGTTTTGATCAGCTGGACAAATATATTTTATGCGATGCGGTGACATCAGGCGGACTGCTTATGTCGGTGGACAGCAACGATGCCGATACCCTTCTTAATACACTGCAGCAAAAAGGTGTCGAGGCGCAGATTATAGGTCACGTAAGAGATGGCCATAATGGACATATCACAGTCGACTAATTAGAAAGTGATGATTATATGTTTCACGATATAACCTTAGAAGATTTATTGAAAAAACAGCATAACGAAAAACATACCATTATCGATGTTCGTTCACCAAAAGAATATCATGAAACGACCATTCCAGGCAGTATCAATATACCGGTATTCACAGACGACGAACGTGCAGAAGTCGGTACGCTTTATAAACAGGTCGGCAAAGAAGCGGCCAAGGAACGCGGGCTGGAAATCATGTCGGCTAAACTGCCTGAATTCATCGCTAAGTTCCAGGAGATTGATACACCGAAAACCGTTTTCTGCTGGCGCGGCGGTATGCGCAGTAAAACCGCTGCAACAGTTGTGGATTTGATGGGCATTGATGTCAACCGGCTCCAAGGCGGGGTGCGTGCTTACCGGCAGTGGGTTGTGAGCGAACTGGAGAAAGCCGAATTTCCGCCTGATATCGTTGTTTTGAACGGCAATACCGGGACAGGTAAAACGAAGCTTCTGCATCAGCTCGCTGAAAAAGGTTATCCGATGATCGACCTCGAGGGAATGGCTGGGCACAGGGGATCCATTTTCGGCCATATCGGAGTTGAACCCAATATCCAGAAAGAATTTGAATCACAGCTGGTACAAGCAATGCACAAATTCCGGGATGCACCGTTTGTCTTGATGGAAGGTGAAAGCAAGCGGATCGGCAAGGTCACCATCCCCGAGTTTTTGTATGATAAAAAAGAACAAAGCACACAGCTGTTTATTGGGTTACCGATGGAACAGCGCGTCCGGAACATTTTGGATGACTACCAGCCGTGGAATAATCCCGACAAATTCATCGAAGCTTACGGACGCATCCAGAAACGCATCCATACGCCAATTGCAAAACAGATAGACTCAGACCTGAAAAAGGAAAACTATCAACAGGCAATCGAGCTGCTGCTGACTTATTACTATGATCCAAGATATGAGCATATGGCCGCAAAATACGCGGAAGAAAAAATCAAAACAATCAAGGCAGGCGATATGGAAGATGCTTTGATGCAGATTGAACACGAACTCGCGGAATTGTATCCACAAAGCGTAAAGTCTCTATAAGTGACGTGAATTGAAATATGGTATTCATCTTCTGTTCATATACAGGAAATACACTGATGGACGATGAATCACATTTATTCTTAGCAAAGGGGGAGTTGATTTGGGGAATTATAGTAAGGTTTTACTCAGGTTTTCTGCTATTTTCGCTTTGATTGGTGCCTTTCTGGGTTCACACATGGCAGGCGCCGGCAGCCTGGCATTCAAGACGGTGCACGCCCATATTCTGGTTGTCGGCTGGCTGACATTATTCGCATGGGCTGTTTATTACAAAATTTTCACCCCCGCCAGAACTATCATCGCCACATTGCATGTCTGGTCTGCGATTGTTGGGGCAATCGGCCTGACCGCCGGCATGTGGCTTTATTATGTACGTCCATTTGATCTTGCTGATGGATTTGTGACCGTCTTCTTTATTGTGGGTGGCTCGATTTTGCTATTAAGCTTTGCGCTTTTTGCCGTGCTGACATTTATGAGGACAGAGGATGGCAAATAAACCCAGGCTAATGTATGATTAAAATAACGAGACTGGGACAAAACAAAAATGACCAACACTAAAGGTGAACAATAAGTTGCCTTAGCGGAGTAAATATACGGAGACTCCTGCGGGATGAGAGGCATAGGTGAGACCCCGCAGTGCGGCAGCAATCTTTTCTGCGAGGAGCGTATACCTCACAGAGATAGCTTGCAACGCGACGAGCACGAGGAGGCTCACCAGCCGCCCGCGG
>NZ_DATGTI010000132.1:0-10041 GCF_035301925.1 Lentibacillus sp.
AAGAAGTGCCTCTTTTTTGGCAGCATCTGCGTTCCGATGTGCCTCATCCACTATTTGTTTAGCTAAATTCTCCGCACTGGAAATTTTAGCTTCTGCAATAGTTTTACGAATCAGATAACCAACAACAATACCGACGATCAGGATTACGGCAAGCAAAATGGAGATGATTAAGGGATTATCCATGATTTCACCTCCCATTGCTATAAAGTTGTACAATTGATTCATTATTGTCGGCATGTACAATGTTCAATAATAAATAAATTATTGTATAATATAATAGAAAATTATACAACTTAATTTTACTGATACTGTTAACCAATGTCAAGAAATCGTAACAGTTATTGCCCTGAAATAAAAGCAAACTTTTTTCAGCGGGTTCTTTTCCCCGTTAAAGAAGAAGAACACAGAATCAGTGCTTGAGTGTCCGTATTGCAGCACTTTTGTGACCTGCATCATGCAGGCTCGAACAAATCGGACCTGTACAGCCGGTTGCCCCACACAACTTTCAAATTTTACGATTATATGAAACTTACTGCCTGTTAAGGCGGGATAAAAAAATAAGTCCTTTACTGGCCTGTTCCAGCAAAAGACTTATTCAAACATAAATGACAGCAATTAAACATCCAATCTTTCCTGATTACCCCCTTGAGGTTCATCTTCCGGTGCATCATCCATATTATAATGGGAACGGATAGCATGATGAATTTCCAGTTTAACGTCCTCATTTTCTTTCAGGAACTGTTTGGCATTCTCCCTGCCTTGCCCAAGCCGTTCACCATTATAGGAATACCATGCACCGCTTTTTTCAACGATATCCAATTGTGAACCTATATCCAAAATTTCGCCTTCTTTGGAAATCCCTTCACCATACATAATATCGACTTCTGCTTGTTTAAACGGTGGAGCCACCTTATTTTTGACTACTTTTAATCTGGCCTTATTGCCCACCATATCGTTTCCTTGTTTAAGCGTCTCTGCACGGCGCACTTCCAGTCTGACAGACGAATAGAACTTAAGAGCACGTCCGCCCGGCGTTGTTTCCGGATTACCGAACATGACACCCACTTTTTCCCTGATTTGATTGATGAAGATGGCCGTTGTTTTGGATTTGTTTATAGCCCCGGAGAGTTTCCTTAGTGCCTGGGACATCAAACGTGCCTGCAGCCCGACGTGTGAATCTCCCATTTCACCTTCAATTTCCGCTTTCGGAACCAGTGCAGCTACCGAATCCACTACAATAATATCGACCGCTCCACTGCGCACCAACGCTTCTGCTATTTCCAGTGCCTGTTCACCAGTATCTGGCTGTGATAAAAGCAGTTCTTCAATATCGACACCAAGAGCCCGTGCATATGTCGGATCAAGCGCATGCTCTGCGTCAATAAACGCAGCTTGTCCACCTTGCTGCTGAGCTTCAGCAATCGCGTGCAGGGCAACCGTTGTTTTACCTGATGATTCCGGCCCGTATATTTCGACTACACGTCCTCTTGGATAGCCGCCGATTCCGAGAGCAACGTCCAAAGCGAGCGAACCACTTGGAATCGTTGCAACCTTTTGTCCTTCCTGCTCACCGAGTTTCATGATCGAACCTTTGCCAAACTGTTTTTCAATCTGCTTTAACGCCATATCTAAAGCCTGTTTTTTATCTCCCAACGAGCTTACCTCCTTATAAATGAGCTAGTTTCATCATACTCTTTTTTTAACCATTTGCCAAGAATAAAACGAATAGACGTTCCCGTTTTTTGATGGCAGTTATTTTGCTATAAATGAATTTTAATAGATTACGAGCCGAAAAAATTGAATTTTTACGAAAAAATCGATTCAATAAATTCATTTTAACAAATTGAATAAAAGTTCATAGCCTTTCATAACCGCTCGGCTTCGGATTGATTGCCGATCACCCTGAAAATGATACTTTTTGACCAGCTGTTTTCCCGATTGATCGTGCAAGCCAATATATACAGTACCTGCTTCATGTCCCTCAATACTGTCAGGTCCTGCCACACCGGTAAAACCGATGCCTATATCAGCATCCAAGCGTGTACAGGCATTTTCTGCCATAGCCTTGACACATGCCTCGCTGACAGTGCCATATTGCCGTATGAGACCTTCATGGACACCCAGCACGTTCTCCTTCACTTTCGTATCATAGCAGACAATTCCACCAAGGCACACGTCGGACGCGCCGGGTATTGAAATCAGTTTATCCGTGAACATGCCCCCCGTTAAACTTTCAGCTGCCCCAACTGACTTACCTGCCTGTTTAAGCAACATAAAAACCATTTCTTCCAGCGTTTGGTCATCAGTCCCATAATAATGGCGACCAACCCGGTTAAGGATTTCCTGTTTTGTCTGTTCAATCAGTTCAGCAGCATCGTCATCAGTCGCAGCATTAGCTGTCAGCCTAATAGCTACACCTTCATTCTGGGCCAAAGGAGCGATTGTCGGGTTCGTTTGCTGCTGTATCAAATCACTCAGCTCGTGTTCAAGACGTGATTCACCAATTCCAGTGAAACGGAGCATGGTTGATCTGATTACGTTCCCTCCCCCTGTCAGCTGATGCAGATGCGGCAGCACACGATCGGTCATCATTTGCTTCATCTCTCTCGGCACACCTGGTAAAAAAATCCACGTTGTACCCTCATAGGACAGCATCATTCCCGCTGCCATCCCAGTGTTGTTTTCGATCACATCAGCCTCGGCAAAAACACGTGCCTGCTTTCTGTTGTTTAGTGTCATATTTGATTTCTGTTTACGGAAATATGCTTCAATTTTCTTCATGGTTGGTTCATGTTCCACCATTTCCATACCGGTTATTTGCTGAAAAGCCTCCCGGGTCAGATCATCTTCTGTCGGACCCAGCCCACCGGTAACAATAATAATATCAGCCCGATTACCCGAAATCCGGAACTGCTTTTCAACCCGGCTGAGATTATCACCGACAACAGCATGGTGGTGCACATTTATTCCAATCGAAGCCAGCTTTTCAGAAATCCATTGGGCATTCGTATTGGCAATTTGCCCGAGCAATAACTCTGTACCGACTGCAACAATTTCAGCATTTACGTTTTTCACTTTGAATCCCTCATGACATGCCAGTTTTTTACAAAATAATCATAGCCTGACGCAACGGTAAAGAATAATGATATATACAGCATAATTGTGCCGAACGGGATTCCGATATAAGAAAATGGAAAATTATGTAACAACAATATGGCAATGGCTATCATTTGAGTTGCTGTTTTTAATTTTCCCATATTTCCTGCCGCGAGCACAATTCCCTCACCAGCTGCCACAAGACGCAACCCGGTTACGGCAAATTCCCTGCTGATGATAATGACCGCAATCCATCCCGGAGCCAATCCCAGTTCTACAAGTAAAATCAGCGCCGCAGCCACGAGCAGCTTATCGGCAAGGGGATCCAAAAATTTTCCCAGATTCGTAATTAAATTATGTTTCCTTGCATAATGCCCATCAACCCAATCGGTTGCTGCTGCAATGATAAACAATAAAGCGGCTGCAAAGTGCGAAACAGGCAATACCGCTTCACCAATACTCCATTCACCCCAATTGAATGGAACAGACAGCAATATCATAAAAATTGGAATTAAAAGAATCCGCGAAAGCGTCATCCTGTTTGGTATATTCACGCCATTTCCCTCCTGCATGTAAAACCCTTCCCCATATTGTAAGGAAGGGTTTTACAAATTTACTGCTATTTGATTTTAACTATTCCCCTGAACGATTGATGTTAACCCAAATTTTTTGAAAGACTTCTTCATCAGGATCAACCGGATATTCCAATGCTGCGCCATCAATCGTTATGTCTAAAGCCGGTGCACTACCGATACTGAACCATACACGATCCGAACTGGATAAATCCACTTCTACCGGTGAGTTGTCGGCATTCACCATCCCTGAAAATAAAGATTCCCCGGCATCATTTTGCACATCAAGCCACGAATCTCCTGTTACCTCAATGGTTGCAGTTACATCGTCACGCGCATTTTCCAATGTAAGTGTCGATTCGGGCGGACTTCCTGTGCCTTTTTCTTCCACAACGAATTCAGGCTGAGAATCTTCCTGCTGAGATTCCGTACTTTCATCTCCGTCATTTTCGGAGCCGGAATCATTTTCTGAATCATCTTTGGCCTCGGACGCATTATCGTTTGTCTGGCTATCCCCCTGATCATTTTCATCATTATTATAGGTTACCTCGTTTTCCTCCTGTGGTTCGACAGGGTCCGCCGAATTTTCTTCAGACATCGAACCCTGTAAAAAAAGCCAGATAACAAAAATAATGCCTATCACCAGCAGCACGACTATGACAGTTGGTATAAACGAAAATACATTTGTGTTTCTGGTTGGGTTATTATCTTTGCGTGACCGGCGGATATGCGAATATTGTGCCGTACTTTCCTCTTCAGGTTGAGGAACTTCCGCTTTATATTCCTCAAGCAGTTCATTGGGATCAAGTCCGACAGCTGCAGCATATTCTTTAATAAAAGCACGCGCATAAAACGTTCCCGGTAATATTTTGAAATTTCCCTGTTCAATTGCCTCAAGATACCGCTTTTGTATTTTCGTTGTCTCCTGTAAACTTTCCAGCGATAAATTTTTCTCTTCTCTCGCTTCTTTCAGTCTTTCTCCGATTTCCATGCATAACACCGTCCATGTTAAAAATTAAACATTGAAAAACCGTCTTCCTGACTAAAATTGTTGTTTAACGGCTCATATGTAATTTCCTCATCTTCATCGCTGCGAAGTTCAATGATATAATCAAAATCATCCAGTTTATATGCCGTTGCCTGGACGAACATATCCGGGTGTTCAACAACTTTGATGGCAGGCAGCTGCATAATTTCCCTAATCAGCTGCCAATGTTGTTCATTGGCTCGGCGTGTTGAAACAATTCCATCAATAATATATAAATTATCATGATTATATTCATCTTTAATAAGCTCATTCCGGATCGTCTGTTTAAGCAATGTACTAGAAACGAACAACCATCGCTTATTGGCAGAAACGCTTGCTGCTACAACCGATTCTGTTTTACCGACACGCGGCATCCCACGAATCCCGATTAATTTATGCCCTTCTTTTTTAAACAGCTCGGCCATAAAGTCAACTAAAATCCCCAAATCATCTCTGACAAAGCGGAATGTTTTTCGGTTATCGGCATCGCTTTGGATATACCGCCCATGTCTTACTGCAAGCTTATCACGCAATTTCGGTTTGCGGATTTTTTTGATTTCGATTGTATCCATTGTTTGCATAATGGATTTAAGTCTTGTTATCTCTTCTTCCCTGGATAGCAGCAGCATCCCGCGTCTTGCAGCAGCAACACCATTGATCGATATGATGTTAATGGAAAGCATCCCCAAGAGGGAGGAAATGTCGCCTAATAAACCAGGTCGATTATATTGTAACTCATATTCAAGGTACCATTCTGTTTTTTCCATAGCAAACCCCTTTAACAGGCATACTGATTTAAAATCGTTATATTCGTTCAAAAAGGAGAATAACAACAAAGAAATTCGACGTGTCATTATTACCGGACTTTTTAACATCCTCTATTACTATAATAAAGTATTTTATGAATGAAGAAAAGAAGATTATGGCGATAACCCGGAAAAAAATAAAGAAGCTGCATCTTTTGCAACTTCTTTATTTTGTGAATTATGCATTTCCCTGGTTTTCATTTTGTACAAGCTTAACCATCGCACTGGCAATTGCTTGTCTTTCGTCCTCGGATGCAGCAGTCCAAATTTCCTGCAAAACAGCTTCTTCACTGTTTTTGGCATCCGTATTGGCTGCCAGATAGTCGCCAACCTCGTAGGCCATATTCGATATCGTTTGCTGTCCCATCCCTTGAGATTGAGCCTGCTGCAGTCTGTCGGCCAAAAAAGCTTTCCATGTGTCAAAATTATCAAGAACGGACATAACAATCTGCCTCCTTCTATATTTTACATGGATAGTATTTGTTTTATTGTCTTGTTTATACATCGCTTTTTAGGACTTCCAGCCGCCGCTTACGTGGATAATTTCCCCATGGATGTAGTCAGACTGTCCATTCATGAGAAAACTGACGGTATTGGCGACATCTTCTGCAGTTCCGGGCCGGTTCGCCGGGATGGCATCGATGATAGTTGCTTTTTCTTCAGCCTGCAAATGCTGATTCATTTTGGTATCGATAAAGCCGGGACTGACTGCATTCACGGCTATACCGGAAGGCGCAGCTTCTTTCGCCAGGGCTTTCACGAAACTGTTCTGTGCACCTTTAACGGATGAATAAATCACTTCATTGCCGGCACCTGCTTCTCCCCATACCGACGTAATAAAAACAATTCGCCCTTGTTTCTCCCGTATCATTGCAGGAATTAAATGCTTGGTAATCATCCAAGGCGCTTTCACATGCAATGTCAGCATGAAATCCATTACCTGTTCATCCGTATCCTGAAATAATCCGAAATGTGCTTTGCCACCTGCAAAAACAATGCCATCGACCGGAAAAACGAGCTCATTTAAAAGACGATTGATACCCGTCTCTTCACTTAGATCAGCTTGTATTTCCATCAAAATGGATTCGTTGTTCAATCGCAACCGGTTGGTTTCCATTGCCTGTTTATTCTGATTATAATGCAGCATCAACTGCCATCCATCCCTGGCAAGTCTTTTGGCGATGGAAGTGCCAATATCGCCGCTTGCACCGATAATCAATACATTTTTCCCCATCAAATTCCCCTATTCATTTACTATTTTGCAAACCGCTATACGCTCATCACTAGCCCAGTCCCTTACAAATGTATTAAAGTCTTCCAGCGTCAATGACTGAATGAAAGGAATAATGTTGAACAAATCAACACCTACTGTATCGTAATGAATATATTGATTGGCCATAAACTCCAATGAATTCATCGCCCTCAGTAATTGCCCGATTTTCTTTTTCTTCATCCGGTCAACTTCCTCGGGCGTGAATACAGTGCGCCTGGCGGATTGGAGCTGCTCACGGACGTTATCCGCAAAACGATCCGGTTCATTGGTGTTGCCGCCAATGAACGTATAGCCAAAATTTTTCTCGAGCGTTGTTTCAAAATAAAAACTGGCATCAATCAGCTGCTGATCATAAAGCTGCTGATAAAATGGACCGCCTTTTGAGTAATGATAATCGACAACCATACTTTGAAGCAAATCTTTCTTTAAAAAGTCGTCACCACTCAATTCCGCAGCTGACTCTTTGATGCCAACGGTACATTTCGGTATAGATACAGGCATTGTCATTTTATTCTCTTTTTTGGCTGCCGCAACGGATTCACGAGGGTATTCCCGCTTGATATCATTCAACTTGGCAAAGTCCTTGGAGGCCTGATTACGCTTGATCAAATCCATCATCTGCCACGGGTCAAAATTGCCGGCAATGAACAACGACATATTTTCTGGATGATAAAATGTGTTGTAGCATGTATATAAGTCATCCTTCGTAATCGATTGAATGGAATCAACCGTACCCGCAATATCAATTTTAACCGGGTGCTGATGGAAAAGGGCCCTCAATGTCCCCATAAATGATTGCCAGTCAGGCTGATCATTATACATTTCAATTTCCTGCGCAATAATGCCTTTTTCTTTTTCGACCGAGTCATCCGAGAAGTATGGATCCTGAACAAAATTAAGCAGTGTTGTGACATTTTTTTCAACTTGATTGGTAGCTGCGAATAAATAGGCTGTTTTGGTGAAAGAAGTGTACGCATTTGCTGATGCTCCTTGCTTGCCGAAATCAGCAAACACATCGCGGTCTTCTTTTTCAAACATTTTATGCTCCAAAAAATGCGCAACACCTTCCGGAACAGTAACCTGTTTTGTTCCATTAATGGGCACAAATGTCTGGTCAATCGATCCGAAATCAGTGGAAAATATGCCATACGTTTTGGCCATTTCGGGTTTAGGCAGCAGAAAAACCGTCAACCCATTTTCCAATATTTCTTTATAGACGGTTTCTTCAATATGGTTATATGCCTGCTTATTCATCCGTATCACCCTCTTGATTGGTCAATAAGTAAACCGTATCCAAATGCAATTTATTGGCGACTTTTATAACCTCTTCTTTACTGACGTTTTTGATACCCTCAATTAATGTATCCGGGGACAGGTCCGTTTCACCGACAACCTGTTGATAAAGCAGTTCGACCATCCCTTTCGAATGATCCATGGTTTCAAGCAACTGATTAACAATTAGTTCTTTTGTATCGACCATTTCTTCTTCGGTAAAATCACCGTTTCGCATCGCTTCCATCTGCAGTTCAATGATTTCTCGAGCCTCGTGGTAATCATTTGGTGCGATGCCGCTGAAAACAAACAGTAATCCTTTATGGCTTTCAAACCGTGACGCTGCATAATAAGCAAGACTGTTTTTTTCCCGTACATTGATGAACAATTTGGAACTTGGGAATCCACCAAACAATCCATTAAACACATGTAAGGCAAAATAATCGTCATCACGGAAAGTTATGTGGGTTCGGTAGCCAAAGTGCAATTTTGCCTGTTGGACAGGCTGTTTTTCAATGACGACATTCGGCTGATTGCGATATGTTTGTGTTTCGGGGGCAGCTTGCATCAGCCCGGGACGGCCATCGCTCTGAAATGCTGAAAATAGCTTGGCTTTCATGTCTTTGGAAGTAATATCCCCTGATACATAAATATCCAGCTGATCTTCCTGTAACATTGACTTATAATACATATACAAGCTTTCTGCCGTAATCAATTCCAGATCTTCTTCATAACCATGTACATGCAAATTATATCGTTCATCATGACACATCTCGTCAATAAGCCGCATATTAGCAAATTGCATTTTGTCGTCTGTAATGGCATTTATTTTTTGTTTAAGTGTGTCCTTTTCCCTTGCTACAACAGCCGGGGGAAAACTACCATTTGTATGATTTGGATCGTAAATAATCTCCTTAAATAACTCAATAGCTTCATCCATGATGGAAGATTCATCTGAAATAAATTTTTGATTGGCCGTTTCAAGGCGGATGGTCATTATATGATAATTGCCTTTTTTGGCACCGTTCAGTGATAAGACAGCACCGTATAAACTGTCCAACTTCCTTTGCAGTGTACTTCGATCCGGATAGGTCCGGGTTCCCTGCTGCAGGACATATGGCAGCAAAGCACGCTGCGTTATCGTATCTCGTTTCAGTGGTGCTTTAAATTTAGCTGTGATTGATATCGTTTTGAACTTTTCGGTTGGCACAAAATGAAAATTGATGCCATTTTCATTCACTGTCTCTTCATAGGTCCCATTCATTAAGAAGCCTCCTTTATGTATATGGTTGCATCTGTAAGTTCTTAGTGTGGCTTGTATTCCTTATATTATAGCAAAAAACCTGAGCTGCATAATGTAGCAACTCAGGCTGGTTGTTGCACAAGATTACCTTGTTCCTTTGATATAAGGCTCACCGTTGGCTTTTGGCGCTTCCGCACGGCCGATGAATCCGGCCAGTGCCAAAATCGTTAAAACATACGGCGCAATGAGCAGGAATACTTGAGGTACATCTTCAAGTACCGGCACACCGCCGCTGATAACACTTAGGCTTTGGGCAAAACCAAAGAACAAAGCAGCTCCCATCGCACCCAGCGGATGCCATTTACCAAAAATGACCGCTGCCAGGGACATAAAGCCTTGACCGACGATAGTCGCATGCGAGAAGTTCAAGGCGATTGTCAATGCAAAGACAGAACCGCCTAAACCCCCAAGAGCACCCGAGAGAATAACAGCAATGTAACGCGTTTTATAAACATTTATGCCATTCGTATCCGCCGCCATCGGATGTTCTCCGACTGAACGGAGGCGCAGGCCAAAGGGGGTTTTATAAAGGACGTACCACGCAGCAAACGCTAAAATGATTGCCAAATATGATGTCCAATAGATACCTTGGAAAAATATTGGTCCAATTACCGGTATATCAGCAAGAAATGGTATATCCTGGGTGAAAAACTGGTGTGACACCATATCCGTCTGACCCCTGCCATACCACT
>NZ_DATGTI010000133.1:0-23608 GCF_035301925.1 Lentibacillus sp.
TGACCTTCCATGCCCGGTACACGGATCATAAACGGAACCCGCTGTAAGTTGGCGCTTTTCAGTGGTGTCATTTCCTCATCCACGATGTCACTCATCGCCTTCTTATGGTTTTCCGAAATACCATAATGGTCGCCGTAAATCATGATGACCGAATCCTCATACAACCCTTTTTCCTTCAAGTCTTCAAAGAATTGCTTCAGCGACTCATCCAGATAGCGGGCTGTCTGGAAATAGCGATCCACGGTACCGTCGCCAGTATTTGCAGGTTCAATTGACGCTTCTCCTTCATCTAATACAAACGGATAATGATGTGTCAATGTCATCATGTGCGCATAGAACGGCCCATCCTTTTCAGCCAGATCTTCAAGCATCGGTATCGACTGTTTAAAGAATGGCTTATCCTTCAAACCATAGTTGATGACTTTATCCTCGCTCATATCATAGTACTCATCATCATACCACTTATCAATCCCAAATTGCTTGTAAACCTTGTCACGATTCCAGAATGAACCCTCATCACCATGGAATACAGCGCTCGTATAGCCCTGCCTTTGGCCCAGAATGGCCGGCAGCGCCTGATACGTGTTCGAGCCATTCGTGACAAATGCAGCCCCCTGAGGCGTGCCGTACAATGAATTATCCAATAACAGTTCCGCATCCGCGGTTTTGCCTTGCCCAGTCTGATGGAAAAAGTTATCAAAGTACGTAAAATTCTTGCTCTCATCATGAACAAGCGAATTCAGGAATGGCGTCACTTCTTCCCCGTGCAATTTATAATCAATCAAAAATGACTGGAAAGATTCCAAATGAATTTTGATAATGTTTTTGCCTTTTGCCTTGCCAAAATATTCGGCGTTCGGCTCAGCGTATTTTTTGTCGGTATAACTTTCCACTTCCATGATATCTTCACTTGAGGCCATCGAACGCTTGGCACTGACTTCAACAGCCTGCACGGTATTGAGCGCGGCAAAATTAGGCAAACCAAGATATTTGACAATATAATTATTGTCAAAAACGCGCTCAAGCAGCTGCGGCCGGTCAATCTGCGCCAAACCTAGATTAATAGCAAACGCCAGTACACCGGCTGCCAGTACAGCAAAAGGTTTTTTTGGACTGAAGCGTGCCGGGGACCAGTCGGCCTTCCGTTTGAAGTACAGAACAGCCAGGATAACAAGGTCCAGGGCATAAAAGAAATCATGCCATTCAGCCAATCCCAAAAAACTTTTTCCTATACTGCCGGCATTGTCAGTTTGCATCAGCGTCTGAATGGTAATAAAGCTATTAAATTCACGGTAGAAAATAATGTTGGCGTACATAAACAACGTCAACAAAGAATCAATAATCAGCAGCGTAATCCCGAACCGTTTCCCTTTAAAAAATAGTGCCAAACCCAACAAAATCAGGCCTGAACTCAAAGGGTTGATGAACAGCAAAAAATGCTGCATCAGATTACTGACCCCTAAATCAAATTCCGAAATATATATAATATACGTCTTCATCCAAAACAGGATTAATGCAAGCAGAAAAAATCCCATTTTGGAAGATTTTAAGTTTTTAAGTTTTTTCATTTGTTTCTCACTCCATGTTTCTCCCGCTGACTGTAAGTTTTTTGTTGAAATCAGAACTTGTGCCGGATGCGGACATAACCTTTCCAGCCAGCATGTTTAACCCGATAACGGGCAATTATTTTTTGGTCGACGTCTATTCTACACCCATATCTTCATTTTGTTAAGACCCAAATTAATGGTAAATTTACACTAAGTTAATATACACTTCATTTAGTTCCCTTTTAATCTAAAATTTAAACTATATCATTCTTATAAGGGTTGCTTATTGAAAACTGAAGGAATACATATAACCGGAAAGGAGAAAAGACACATGAATAGACATATTGTATTTTTCGATGCTGAATGCCCTTTATGCCGAACGGTGAAGGCAGCACTGAAAAAACTGGACTGGAATGACGCCATTTTCTGGTACCCCGTCCAGGAAGTCAGTGAATCGGTAAAAGAAAGGGTTAATGGTTATAAAAATATGTATGACGAAATATTTATGTATACGAAAGATAAACAGATGCTGACGGGGTTCGACACGGTACGCAGGATTCTCTCTATATTGCCTGCAACCATGCCACTCGCGCTGTTACTCCATCTTCCGTTTGCCAAAATTATCGGTGACCCGGCATACCGGTTTGTGTCAACGCGCCGGTATAAGTGGCTTGGCAGAGTGACGTATAATAAATCATGACTTGGCAGCCGTAACCTAATTATGGTGTGATAGAATCATAATAATTATCATAAAGGAGAAGCGAAACCTATGGCCCCTTTAAATGAAGAGCAACTAGAACAGAAACGTCTTGAAAGAAAAATACAAATTATGCGTGCCGCTATCAAAGTATTTGCCGATAATGGCGTCAAACTCACGAAAATAAGTATGATTGCGAAAAAAGCAGAAGTCAGCCACGGCCTCGTGTATCACTATTTTACATCCAAAGATGAAGTTTTGTATGAAAGCCTCGAATGGGCAATGGAAAGAAACAGGGTGATCCAAGTCTTTCATGAGCTGAATGAAAGCCAGTTAAGCCCCCTCGAAAAAATAAAACAGTTTACAACGTTTATATTTACAGAGGGCGACACAGAAACAAACAGTGATGTCTTTCGGATCATCCAGCATTTAACGAAATCCAGTGATTTGCCAGATAATATATACGACCTCGTGGAGAAATCGGGGCAATTTTACATCGAATCGTTATTCCCTTTGTTTGCTGAAGGGCAGAAATCCGGCGAAATTATTCAGGGAGATACAGAGGAATTGCTGGGTATTTATTTAAACGTCATTTCCGGGATCATGGCGGATGACCCAACATGGTGGCGGAAAAATATAGATCAGAAAGCGGATATTCTTTTACGAATGATCTCAACTCGTTAATGCATGACATTTTCCTTTTCCTGTTTTCAACAAACTGAAAATAATGATTGACAGATACGTAAAAAACCTATACTCTTTGATTGACTGAATTAGTCAATCAAAATTAAGTTATGTTGATTCCACCATTGAGATTCAATTCGTTTCATTTTTGAGTGAATAAGTCAATCTTTTACGAAAGGAGAATGTTTGATGAACGATACGATTATTTCTGTCAAAAATCTTAAGAAAACCTACGGCAAGCAAACTGTTTTGAACGCCCTTAATTTCGATGTGGAACGCGGATCTATTTTTGCATTGCTTGGAGAAAATGGTGCAGGAAAAACAACGACGGTTCGTATTTTATCGACATTAATTCAAGCAGATGGAGGAACTGCGACAATTGCAGGGTATGATACCAGCCGTGACGCCTCCTCCATCAAAAAAGTGATAAGTTTAACCGGTCAGTATGCTGCGGTAGATGAACTGCTGACAGGCGAAGAAAACCTGATGATGATGGGGCGCTTAAATCATCTGAAAGGGGAAGTTGTTAAAGAACGAACAGCTGATCTGCTTGAACAATTTGATTTAATAGATGCTGCCAAAAAGCGTGCACAATTTTATTCAGGGGGTATGCGCCGTAGACTTGATATTGCAATCGGTCTGCTCGCTGATCCTGAGGTGATTTTCCTTGATGAGCCAACAACCGGACTGGATCCACGCAGCCGCAGGAATATGTGGAAATTAATTAAGCGTCTTGCAGATAATGGGGTAACCATATTTTTAACAACACAATATTTGGAAGAAGCGGATCAGCTCGCGGATAAAATAGCCATCATAAACAACGGTAAGATTGTGGAAGAAGGAACAGCTGAAGAACTAAAACGTATTATTGGAGAAGAAAAGCTGGTATTCGAATTCAGGAATTCGGCTTCGTTTAATACGGCACAGAATCTTTTAGAAGGGCAAATAAATGATAATGACATGAGCATTTCGATTACAACCGACGGTACAACGGAACATTTACGACAACTGTTAAACGCTTTTTATGAACACAGAATTGAACCCGAATCTGTTAAATTTCGTAAGCCAACACTTGACGATGTCTTCATGGACATAACGAGCCGTAGTGGGAAAGGAGCAATGATAAATGACTGAATCAAAATGGTATTGGTCTATTTTGGATGGATGGACGATGTCTCGACGTAGCTTTAAACATTTATTCCGTAATCCAGAATCCTTGTTTTTGAGTTTTGGTTTACCGGTCATCCTCATGTTATTGTTTGTCTATATTTTCGGGGGAGCCATTCAAACAGGGACAGACTATGTTAATTATGTCGTACCTGGTGTGATCATTGTCTGCGTTGGGTATGCGAGCTCCATGACAGCAATGAGCGTCACACAGGATATGGTCGGGGGATTGTTTGAACGTTTTCGCAGTATGCCTATCCTTCCCTCTTCTTTAATGGTCGGTCATGTGATCGGGAGCTTCGCCCGTAATATGATTGGAACAGCATTGGTACTCCTTGCAGCAATACTAATCGGGTTCCGACCGAGCGCAGGGTTACAGGAATGGCTTGGTGTGATTGGTATCTTGAGTCTTTTTCTATTTTCAATTAGCTGGTTATCTGTGGTATTTGGTTTACTCGCAAAAAGTGTGGAATCCGCCAGTGCATTCACCTTTCTTATTATGTTCCTGCCTTACGTAAGCAGTGCTTTTGTTCCGACAGATACAATGCCTGCCTGGCTTCATGCATTTGCTGAAAACCAACCAATGACGCCGCTAATTGAGACATTGCGCGGGCTCCTTATCGGAACAGAAATTGGTAACAATCATTGGGTAACAATCGTATGGTTTGGCGGATTGCTTATTATATCATTTGTTGTTGCAACGATGATATTTAAACGTCGTAAAAGTGAATAGTTTGTTGTTAAGTTAAAAGTAAACACCGTACATGGGATATGCCTTCTCTAGTACGGTGTCCATTTTTTTATGAATTATATAAAACCACCATTACAGTTCAAACAGATATTAGATATCACTAAAAGAGATTGGAGGGAAAAGAACGGTACAAGGATTCCTGAAAATAATCCTTTTCTTACCCATCATTGGCTTCTCATGATGGCGGAATCCTGCTTAATCATGCCATAAATTTTGACGATAACAAGGTACAATAACACTCATTCTCTTGCTCTGCTCGGGACGCTAAACTTCTCATAAAACTTTTGGAATCCATAGTTTAAAAGGGCATTCGTAAAAATCAGTGAAAAGAATTGTTTTGAACTTACTTTAAGTTTAAAGAAGTTTAATTTACTGAACAAATTAACAACTGGGAACGCATAAATCAGGTCTGCAATGAGGTTGATGAAAAAGTATCTGACAAATTTCCCCTTGGATAAATGAAAAGCCCACAAATTTGAAAAAAAGTAAGGCCCCACTACCAAAATCGATGCATGACACATCGCTGACTTTGGACCGCCCTTAACCTTCCACAATTTGTGAAGCGTAAAATACAGAATTTCCACAAGTTGACAAGCTGTAGAAAATAAGGTGACAGGCAAATATTGCTTGTATGCTTTTTTAGGAAGCGAACAAGCCGCCCCAATTGCACATAGCACAATAAAGCCACGGATGATATTTTTTATCATAATAATCAATCCTCTCATGTTTATTGATAGCTTGTTTAAACGGAAATTTTTTATACCGCAAAAATTGGTTCTAGAGACATAAAAAGACTGAACCCGTATTGGATTCAACTGATATAGTATGGCTCTTATTAGAAGTATCCCCGCGGGGCTGGTATACTTAAAGTAAAAAAGCAAGGAGTAATCTCATGAACATTTCAGATATCCCACATGATATGACATTTAAATTCGGCCCAAATTTACGGGAAATTCCTTTAAACAAAATGGACATGCTTCATGGCATGATGTATCTTCAGAAACAACTCGATGACAAGACACTTGATGACACCGAAAAAGGGAAACTGCATGGTTTACTTGGCTATTTTTTACGGGTGATTGGCGAGCTCGACGAAAGCAAGCGACATCTTAACGAGGCCATAGCCATCTTCCGGGATTCAGGCAGGAAACAGAGCGTTTTTATTAATCAGTTGAGGCTGGCGAATACATACCAGTGGGAAACCGATTATGAGACATCCAATAAAATGTTCGCAGAGTTAATGGATTTGGCCGAAAACAATCCTGATTACATTGAATATCGTGATTTCGTTTATGAGCATCAAGGTAAAAACCTATTTGACCAGGGTGAGTATGAGCAAGCACTCGATTTGTTTCATAAGGCTTTGGCATTGAGATCGGGCAATCGAAACAGCGAATTGATTAAAACTACCGAGACAGCCATTGAAACGTGCGAGAAAAAATTGAATAAATAACCCTCTCTGCTCCTATAATCGACGTGAATAGCTGAAAAGTGGCATCCGAAAAAAATTTTTGGAAATGCCACTTTTTCTAATCTGTATTCGATTGTAGCAGTGAGAAGGTATATAATCAGGCGAAGTCAGTGCTGACCTCTTCTGTCCTAATGCTGATGTTTTTCCAAAAAATCCAGCATCCGCTTGTAAACGCTGATTTCATTTTCTTTTTTTGAAAAGCCGTGTCCTTCATCTGCCAGAACAAGATATTCGACATCGCGACCCTCTTCCTGAAGTTTGCTAACGATATTGTCGGATTCTTCCTTGACGACACGCGGGTCTTTTGTCCCCTGGATGACAAGCATCGGTTTCGTCATGCTATCAAGATAGGACACCGGTGAATCTTTCACAAAACGTTCCCTATCGCGTTTAGGATCACCAAGCCAGCGCTCCATGATGGGCTTCCAATGATCGGGGACCGAATTGACAAATGTGAATAAATCAGACGGGCCGAAAATATCGACACAGGCTTTGAAATATTCCGGATGGCGCCCATGCAGCAATAATGTCATGTACCCGCCATAGCTGCCGCCGACGAGGAACAACTTGTCACGGTCAGTTATACCATTTTCAAACAGCCATTCAATCCCGGCAACACAATCAAGTCGCGGTCCTTCTCCCCAGTCCTGTTCGACCATCTTGACAAAAGACGAACCATAGCCTGTGCTTCCCCGGAAATTAGGTGCAAAAATCGTATAACCACGGTTCAGGAAGCATTGGAACATCGATCGGAATGATTTCCGCTCAGCAGCCTGTGGACCACCATGCGGCCAGAAAATCGTATAGCCATTATCATTTTCCGGTTTCGCCCTGAACAGCAGTGATTCAATTTCCTTATCATCGAACGATCGATACGAAACGACATCAGGTTCCACCATATCATGGCTGGTTAAGCCAAGTACTCGGTTATTTGTAAGCTGCTTCCAATTCTCACCAAATTTTGATTGGAAAATATTGTGCGGAACTGTTGCACTTCTTCCCAGTACATAAAGATTGCCTGCTTTGGTGATTTTGACCTGTTCAATGACATCGACCGGCGCCGATAACTTCACCAGTTTCTCCGTATCCATCTCGTACCGATAGAGTATATCTGCCACACCTTTCTCAGTGACAAGAAATAACGTATTCTTTTCCTTGCTGAACTTCAACTGCTCAACACTTTCATTTTCAACCGACAGTACCCGGGAAAATTTCCGGTTATTCAAATCAAATTTGGCAACATAATTATATTCGCTTTCATAGTCCGTGACAAAATAGATTGTATTGGGGCCAACAAAAACAGGATCAAATGTTACATGAACCTTTCCCGGATCTGGTGTCAGGTTAAGCGTCTCCTCTCCTTTTTTAACAAAGCCGGTGACATACGTATTGGCAAACGCGCGCAGGTAGACAAATGATTCTTCATTTTCCGACACAGCTGCCAGCTCGGTCGGTGACACCTCGCCGATATTCAGCAGCGTATCCGAATCATTTTCCAAATTGCGGACACGGGCATTCATGAACGATGGGTTTTCTTCGGATGTCATGTAATAGATGCGCTCGCCATCATCGCTCAAGTCGGTTAAAAAATACTTGTCTTGCGGATCACCTGTCACAAGCGGCTGCGGCAGACCGCCATCATATGGAATCGCATAAATTTGATGGTTCTCATCACCGTCCTTATCAAATCCCGCCAAGACATAACGCCCTTTGGGATCAAATTTGATAGTGCTGCACGATTCATCCTGATGCGCAAACAGATATGGATATGTATCAGGCAGATCCATCGCCCACAGGTTCATCTTGCCGTCCAAGTTAGAACTAAAAATCAGTCGTTCCTCATCGGTACTGACATCGAATCCTGTTATGACATATGTACGGAAAAATTGCTCAACAGTCGGTTTTGGAAATGTGATCATCATATTCCCCCTATAGGTAAAAATTTGAATTATTTTATTTGACAAAATAATTATAACGTAAATTGAATGAAATAAATAGGTTTTAGATATCAATAAGCCGGAATGGTCAAATCTGCTATTCAGCTGCACACATATGGTGTTTTTATAACAACATTCAGCATATTCGTGGCTGAATCTGGCGTTCATCTAAAAAAACTGCCCCCCTTCCCGGCGAGCAGCTTGGTACAAATCATCTATTCCTTCATGCCCAGCAGATCATCAATCACGGTTGCCACCTGATCAGCATATTTTTCACAGTCTTCCTTGGTTGGTGCTTCAACCATAACACGGACGAGCGGCTCGGTTCCCGACGGCCGTACAAGCACACGACCTTCTCCGTTCATTTCTTTTTCGACACGGCCGATCGCTTCCTGAATTTTTGGATTCGTCATGGCTTTATGCTTATCGAGGACTTTCACGTTCTTCAGTACTTGCGGATATATGGTCATTTCACCGGCAAGCTCAGAAAGTGGTTTGCCGGTTTCTTTGACGACATTCACCAGCTGCAGCGCTGTCAACATGCCATCGCCTGTCGTATTATAATCGAGGAAAATGACATGGCCGGATTGTTCACCGCCAAGATTGTACCCGCCTTTGCGCATTTCTTCCATGACATAGCGGTCACCGACTGCAGTTTTATCACTGCGCATGCCGTTTTCTTCCAATGCCTTGTAAAATCCGAGATTGCTCATCACGGTGGAAACAACCGTATTATGGCGCAGGACACCTTTCTGATTCATATATTTTCCGCAAATGTACATGATCTGGTCACCATCAACAACGTTCCCTTTCTCATCAACGGCAATCAACCGGTCGCCATCCCCGTCAAAGGCAAGCCCCAGATCGGCCTCTTTCTCTTTGACAAATGCCTGTAAAGCTTCTGGCTGAGTCGATCCAACGCCATCATTAATATTCAGCCCATCCGGCGAGGAACCAATCGAAACAATATCCGCTTCCAGATCAGCAAACAGATGTGTTGCCAGACTTGAAGTTGAACCATGAGCACAATCAAGTGCTATTCGCAGATCCTCAAAATCATTATCAATCGAATCTTTAAGGAAGGAAAGGTACTTCTGGCCGCCTTCGAAATAATCATTTACAACCCCAATGTCTGCACCAACCGGCCGAGGCAGGTTGTCCTCGCCATCCATCAGCTTTTCGATTTCATTCTCCTCATCATCCGACAATTTAAAACCATCCGGTCCGAAAAACTTGATGCCGTTATCCTCGACAGGGTTATGCGATGCGGATATCATGACACCTGCCTCTGCCTTTATCGCTTTTGTCAAATAGGCAACCCCCGGCGTTGAAATAACGCCCAGCCGCATGACCTCAGCACCGATTGAAAGCAGTCCGGCCACAAGTGCCCCTTCCAGCATATAACCGGAAACACGTGTGTCCCGTCCAATCAGTATTTTGGGTTTATCGGTGCCTTTAGTTAATGCATAACCGCCGAACCGGCCTAATTTGTATGCTAGCTCTGATGTTAATTCTGTGTTAGCTATTCCTCTGACACCATCTGTTCCAAAATATTTTCCCATCTTGATAAACTCTCCTTTGTATCCGTTTAGCAACTATAGAGGTTATTCAAAGACTGAATCTTTCTGCCCTTTCCAACCACATTTTCAGATAAGATAAGGGCTAAATCTATCGCCTGTTACGAAATCTCTACGGTCACTTGATCGAATTCCCCGTTCACGTCAATGCCATCGGGACCTTCGATCGTAACGGGAACTTCATGTGCACCATCTTCAAGCCCTTCAGCATTTATGAAAATAGTAAAATCATCAGCCGCCAATTCGCTGACATCTTCCTGATTTCCAGCTACCGTAAGATCCATTGCCTGATCCTCGGGCTGGACAAATGATACATCCTGTTCAGCACCAAGATTTTCAACATCAATCGGAACGGCTTCAAATGTTCTTGTCTGTTCCAGTTCCACTGTTACTTCAATTGTGTCTGTATCTGGTACAATTGCACCATCCGGCAAAGCTAGTCCGACTTCAACCGTTCCTGATTCCGTGATATCTGCTAAATCAATTGTCTCCGTTGAAACTTGTTCTAAATTTTGCAGCACCTCATTCGTTGCAAAGACTTCCACCTCTTCTGTATTAGACGACATGGAGGATAGTGAGTACCCCTCCGGCAGTTCACCAGTTGTTTCAACATTCACCGGAACATTTTTGCTCGGATTATTGATATCAACCGAAGCATTTACGTTTTCCGGTTCAACCCGGACATTCAACTCGTTGCCACTGGCATCATAAACATTAACCGGAACTTCCCTGCTGTCAATAGGCTCTGTCGTTTCTGATACATCAACAAACACTTTCACAATCGCAATCTGTTCGATCACTTCCTTTGAACTGGTGATTGTAACTTGTCCAGGATCTGTCTGTGATTCACCAATCTCATAGCCATCAGGGAGCTGATCGACATTGATAAAGTCAACTGCCACATCAAATTCCTCTGACGCCCGCTCCTCAATTGTTACCTCGATTGTTTTTGGTTCAATATAAACTTTTAATTCCTCCGGGATACCGGTATGCTGCAGATCGACAGTATGTGTACCTGCTTCCAGGCCTTCCAGATCAACGTAGATGTCAAAATTCCTCTGCTGGGCTGTAGCCGTCAGTGTCCCTCTAGTTCCTTCCAAAGTGACAGTGGCAACTTCCGGTACGCCGCTGACAACATAACTTTCATCATCAATACGGATATTGACCGGTACATCCTCAACTGTCTGAACATCAGCGCCTGAATTTGGCAACAGCCGCGACTCATTTTGATACTCATCCATTTCAACTTGCACAAACACATACAATGCAATTGCAAAGGCTAACGAAATCGCACGGACAAACCACCGACTCTTAAACCAATTATCCATTATCTTTCCTCCTCTGATGACGTGACTTGGATTCAGAGGCTCTCATGGATGAGGATAAGTTTTCATGCAGATAACTGCGCAGTCCCTCCTGATCGAGATCCCGCTTCAATTCACCATTTTTCGTTGCGGATATGCCCCCGGTTTCCTCGGAGACGACGATCGTAATCGCATCCGTCACTTCGCTGATTCCCATAGCTGCCCGGTGTCGCGTACCAAGCTCCTTGGAAATGAATGGACTTTCGGATAAAGGCAGATAGCAGGCTGCTGCAAAAATGTCCTCATCCTTTATGATGACAGCACCATCGTGGAGCGGTGTATTCGGGGTAAAAATATTTGTCAGCAGTTGGTGAGTCAGCTTGCCATTAATCGGAATCCCCGTCTCGGCATAGTCACCCATTCCTGTTTCACGCTCGATGGATATCAGTGCACCAATACGGCGCTTAGCCATATACTGACAGGATTGCACGATTGCTTCTATTTTTTGTTCCAGTATTTCTTCCTCGGATCTTGCGCCTCTTGCAAAAAGGTTCCCACGGCCAATCTGCTCCAATGCCCGCCTCAGTTCAGGCTGGAATAGGATGATAATGACAACAAAACCCCAGTTGATGACCTGATTTGTCAAATATTGAATCGTATGCAGTTCAAATAGAATGCTGATGCCCCAAACGAGCAGTACAACCACAATACCTTTTAACAGCTGAATGGCTTTTGTGCCTCTTATCAGCATAATGATTTTATATAAAACATACCAGACGAGAGCTATATCTACACCGATTCTAAACAGTTCCAAAAGGTCGAATCCCCCATCAAGCATGTTCACACTTCCTTCCACATATGTACTCTTTCTATTTTACGCCATAACCCCATTCATTATATCATATTTCATGTCATACCATTAATCATACGTGAGATATGTATCGGTCAGGGATCAGAAACCTTGCTTCCCCCTTAACCTATAAAAATAATTGACACAAAAAGATACGATTTATCACATTCTAAGCTATGCCTAATCAGCAATAGATCCAGAAACACAATGAACCCGGGCAGTGCCCAGGTTTATTTGTAAAGATGATCATACCTCTTAACCGATTAACTGGATGTATCCCAGTGAAAAAATATTCTTAAACAGATCCTTCAGGTGGAGCCAAAGCCATTCAAACATCTGATCCACCTGCTGCAGATCACCGTTCACTTCTCCTGCTGAAGCCATGAGTCCCGACCCTTCTATCGTATCTTCTTCTTCAATCAATTCGCCATTGATTAGCCTGACATCGCCATCAACTGTTCCATCTATTCGTAAATTGCCGTTTTTCACAACCAAATCACCATCTACAGTAACACCCTCGGGGACAATGACGGTATCACCGCGTATTTCCAGGTTTTCCTGTTTGGAAACGACTAATTCACCATTCTGATCCCAGGTTGAAAACATGCCGCTGAACATGAAAATAAAGAAAATGGCTGCGGCTGTCAATACCGGATGTGCCTTAAACCAGCGTGTATATTT
This sequence comes from Lentibacillus sp., assembly GCF_035301925.1. Classification (GTDB taxonomy): domain Bacteria; phylum Bacillota; class Bacilli; order Bacillales; family Amphibacillaceae; genus Lentibacillus. The sequence continues at coordinate 12,667 of NZ_DATGTI010000133.1, forward strand.
CACGCTTTTCTTTTCAGCCGGAAGGTTTTGCATGACGTTATCTTTAAAATCAGCTGGCGCCTTGATTTGTTCAGTATTTTGAATAAGTTTGATTGTACGCTCGAGTTCATGGAAATGTTTTTGGCAGGCTTCACAATCCTCCAGATGAATCCGCAGCTTTTGCTCTTCCTCTTTGGTCAAGTCATGATCCAAATATTTATGCATTAGTTCCACTGCTTCATTGCTGCAGTTCATGCAATCACACCCCTTTAAACATGGCGAAGCTTTTTCCGTAAAGCTTCACGCCCGCGATGGATTCTGGTTTTCACCGTTCCAAGCGGAATATCCAATATGTCACTGATTTCCTGCAGTGAAAACTCTTCTAAATATCTTAAAATGATAACGCTCCGATATTTTGGCGGAAGTCCGGCAATCTCCTGATTAATATAGTCCTGAAGCTCCATTCCCTGGACTTCCTCCTCTGGCAGGCGGCTATCAGTTGCCAGCTGCGAGTACATATTCAATCCATCGGTTCCTCTGATTTCAGCATCCAGATAATAGTCCGGTTTCCGTTTTCGGATCCGGTCAATCGTCAAATTGGTCGCTATCCGATACAACCATGTTGAAAATTTACGTTTATCATCAAATGAATGGATGTTGATATAGGCACGGATGAATGTCTCCTGTCCAATATCTTCCGCTTCATGCCTGTTGCCAAGCATACGGTAACAGTGCTGGTAAATTTTATGCTGGTAAAAGGAAACAATATCTGCAAAAGCGGATTGATCCCCTCGTTTTACCTGTTTTATTTTCTCTTTGGTTATCAAATCCATTTTCTGTACCTCCGCTTAACATGCGGTATTAACCATACGGACTAACACCGTTAAAGGTTTCAAAAAAATATAAAACGTTTATCGTAGCGTTTATTTGGGTAATTTTATACTACAATTATACTAAAATAGGAGGCGTTTTTGTGGCTAATCATTCAATATTTTTAGAAAAAATTGAAGCCTACCGTCAGGAAATGCTGGCCATCAGTAAACAATATGAATTAACGTCCCCGACTGTCGTGGAATCCAGCAGGCGGCTTGATGAATTATTGAATGAATATCAGGATGCAGAACGCTTTAAAAGTATATAAAGAATCGGGAAATCGCGACGTCTCTTAGCAAAATTTAAAAAGACATCCGTTTTAGGATGCCTTTTTAATTTTTATTTCAGTTTTTCACCAAATAGTGAGCCGATCAGTCCGACAGCCATTGTTGCTGTTTTATTTTTATCGTCAAGGATAGGATTCACTTCGACAAACTCTGCTGATGTCAGAATATCTGATTCTGACAACATTTCCATTGCCAAGTGGCTTTCACGGTAAGATAACCCGCCAATGACAGGCGTTCCAACCCCAGGTGCTTCTTCCGGATCCAAACCATCCAAATCAAGGCTCAGATGAACGCCGTCTGTTTTCGCTTTCAAATAATCAATTGTTTCGCCCATCACCTGAGACATACCCAGCCGATCGATTTCGTGCATGGAATAGACAGTGATTCCTTTTTCCTGGATCAGTTCTTTTTCCCCCGGATCAAGCGAACGCGCTCCAACAATGACAATATTCTCCGGCTTGATTTTCGGCGCATAGTCCAAAATATCGGTGAGCTTTTTATGACCAACCCCAAGGCTTACTGCGAGCGGCATACCATGAATGTTGCCGGATGGAGAGGTTTCTCCGGAATTCAGGTCCCCGTGTGCGTCATACCAGATAACGCCTAGGTTTTCGTAATGCTTGGCTGTTCCGGCCAATGTGCCAATCGCAATACTATGATCTCCGCCTAAAACTAAAGGAAAGCGGTTTTTTCCAATTTCCTCATCAACCATACCCGCGAGTGTACGGTTGCTTTCCGCTACTTGCTGGAGGTTTCGCAGATTGCCCTCTTGTATATTATCTTTGCTGTCAGGGCGCGAAACCGGTACATCGCCTAAGTCATTGATGGTATATTTCAGGTTTTCCAACCTTTCCGTGACACCAGCATAACGAATGGCGCTCGGACCCATATCAACGCCGCGCCGGCTTTGTCCCAGATCCATCGGCACGCCAATAATAGACAAGTTTTTTTGCATAGAATCGCCTCCTCTGAACCTATTGTAGACAAAAAACGAACAATGACTCAACTCGACAATAAAATGTATATATATACATCCATGGATTGTTCAGACATCATTTCTGCGATTTGGTAAACCTTTTAAAGATTTCCAAACCATTCAGTTTAAATTGGCTGATATGGCAATCCAATTAGAAACATCACGCCTGCTGATTTACCAGGCTGCTATGCTGCAGCAAAAGGCGAAGATTACAGTATCTTCTCTTTCATGTTCAAAGCATTTGTTTCTGAAATGGCCATGAAGTTGACGACTGAGGTTGTCCAAAAAATTCGGCGGCTATGGCTATTCACGGGAATACCGTTAGAACGGATGATGCGTGATGCCAAGGTCACACAAATTTATACCGGAACCGTTGAAATGCAGCGCATCGAAATTGCCGAAAAAATATTGGCTGAGTAAACACAAAGCAGGATTGACCTGCATTAGTCAATCCTGCTTGTTCCCGCATGTAAAGCTCAGTAAATCCGCCAAAAACGGCGGGTCACCGCCCCGAAATGTCCGATTCTGCTCGGGCCTGCACGACGCAGGTCACAAAGGCGTTGCAACACGACGTTGCGAATTTAGCCTTTGTTCCCCTACCTTAGTGGAGAAAACCACTCCACTGAATGAAGTTTCGCTTTATATTTCAATAGCTCCTGTCTGGGAGGTTACGATATTCAAAGGTTTAATGCCTGCTTGTTCCCACGCTTTGGTTAGTTTTTCAGCTTTTTCACGGGATGGTAGAAAGGCAATCCCGCAATCACCGCCACCCGCTCCTGACGGTTTTCCCGCACCGCCGTAATCTTCGGCCAAGTCACATAATGTTTTTAATGCTGGTGTTTCGATTTCAACACCAGCATGACTGCCAACCTCAGCCAGTGCTTGCCGATTTTTCTTTGTCCCGTCGATAACCAATGAGGGACTTTCCTGGTTAATACCATTTAAAAAGATACTGACTGCCTTTTCGCTGTTTGATAAAAATTGTTTGTATAATGGTGGTTGAGCCGTCTTGAGTCTGGATATCTTCTGAACCAACTGTTGCGTTGATGCAGGCATTCCCGTCCAGCCGACACACATATACAAATCTTCCGGCAATTTGATCGGTTGGACATGAAAATAAGGCCATTCTCTATTCACAAGTTCTGAAATACTTTCTGCTTCAAAATAAGCGCTCCGAAGCCAGTCCGCCTGAAACGATGCATATTGCAAAAACCCACCATAAGAAGAGGCAGCAACATCAGCTCCCGATCCGCTTCCTTGTGTTTTTACGTGTGAAATTGCCGCCAGCCTGAAAATCAATGAGTCAGACGGTTTTTTAAGAAGAAATCGTTGCAATATTGCCGCGACCACAGATGTCACGACCGCCGCACTTGATCCCAAACCATATTTTCTTCCCGATGCATCATCCAGTTCGCTGCGGATTGATAGATGAAAAGGGCCTGGTGTAATATTGTTTTCTTTTAAATATGTATAGACAGTCGTCATCGCTTCTTCCACAAATTGCACGCGCTTGTCATTCGTATTGATACGAACGGCATTTGATTCATAGTGCCACTCCATATCATTCAAGTTAAACGTCTCCAAAGAAAGTCGATTTTCCCTGCTTTCTTTGATAGTGGCAAAAACAAAGCGATCAACAGCCATCACAACTAATTTTTGATATTCTTCAAGGACAGCAAATTCCCCCGCAATCATTAATTTGCCGGGGACTTTTATCATTAAAGGTGAATCAGGCAACATGTTCAACTCCTAAATGTAGGATACGCCTTGTCCGGGCTTGCTGACTTTCACATCATGGACACCAGTTATATTAAGGAGTTCATTTCGGACCGTTTCTTCATGTTCAGGCAAATAAAGAACCTTCACATTTGGTCCGGCATCAATGGTAAAAAATACCGGAATTCCAGATTCCCGCAAACCCTGAACAGCCTGGATAATCAAAAGTGTGGTGCTTTGCCAGTAGCTGAATGGAGGGTTGGCAGCCAGTGTTGTCGCATGCATTCTGAGACAATTCGCTTCTGCTATTCCACCCACTTTTTCAAAATCTTTCTTCATGATGCCGTCTTTTAAAGCAGCAAGGTCATCGGGAATACTGTCCACCCATGCCGGGTAAAAGGCGGAGGTATGCACTGTGCGTTTCATGCCTTCTCTGCTCAATATTTTCTTCTCGGCAGAGGATAAAACGACGGCAGCAACCCTGATATCCCAATGATCTGCAGGCGCTATCGGAACAGCATACGAATCCGAACCATCAGCCTTTATACCTTTCTCCCATTCGACAAACCCGCCATAAATCGACCTGCACGCTGATCCGGAGCCTTGTCTTGTCAGGATGGAAAGTTTCTGTTCACTTACCGTTAACCCAATTGCCTTAGCCGCAGCTGCAGCCAAAGCAGCAAATCCGGAAGCCGACGATGCAAAACCGGCAGCTGTCGGTACGTAATTTGTGGAATGAATTTCAGCAAAAGCATCTGATTTTCCTGCCATGGTTCTGATACGGTCAAGAAAGGCCGTGACCCGATCATATTCGACGCCTTCAATCAGCCGATCATTCAAATAAAAACGATCAGCTGTCAGGTTGTCCCGAAATTCAACCGACGTTGTTGTATAAAAACCATCCAGTGTCAGCGATAAACTGTTATTCATGGGAAGGATCAATGATTCATCGCGTTTTCCCCAATATTTAATGAGTGCAATGTTCGTATGAGCTTTAGCTGCAGCTTTCATGTTACATCTCCTTTGAGCATTGCGGAAATGATTCGAAAATCAGGCAAAATGAACCTCTGAAGCGGCCATTTTGCCTTTCTTTTAAAGAGGATGTTCAAAAAGTCCGGTAACAATGACATATCGAACAGGGGATCTTCCGCTAAAAACCGTCCACAACAATCGCCAACGCATAACTCACCACATCTTGTATCTTGTGGAATCCCGCTGCTCGAAACGGTGCCGCCTTGAAATGTCGACGTACAGGTCGTGCTAGTGCAGGCGCCCGTGATTGTCGTCGCGAACTTAGCCTGCCGGTCCTTGTTATCCTCCTATTTGAACACGCACTTAAATCCGTATGACTAATCTCTTTTCTTTCTGAGTGAGAATGACCATACAGCATGTGCACCAAATTTTTTCAGTTTCTCACACAGCTTTTTGGAATGCATCTCATTTTCGGCAAGCGCAATCACACAGCCGCCATTGCCGCCGCCAGTCAGTTTAGCACCTAATGCTCCTTCCTGACGGGCAAAATAAATCAGTCTGTTCAATCCGGCATCACTGACTCCGAGTGCTTCCAGTTCTTTCTGTGCTTCATTGAGCATTTGTCCCAGCAGTTGTTTGCTGGCCGTTTCCAGTGCATTTCTGGCACGGTGTGTCAGTTCACCGATGCGTTCCAGTTTGGCTTGAATCCGCTTTGGTGCTGATTTGATCAATTTTCTCACCGATTCAACTGCCAGACGTGTGTCTCCTGTTCTGCCAGAATCTGCAACAATAAAATGAAAATCACCTTGAGGCTCAATCAAATCAATTGGTTCTTCCTTTTTGTACCATATTGGCAGTTCAGACGTTATGGTCAGCGTATCAATACCACTTGGCTCCCCATGGGCATGTTTTTCCGAAATATCTGCCAGACGCAGTATATCCCCCATTGTATAGTTCGCTTCTGCGTAGGAAAACAGGGAGCGAATAACCGCAATTGCCACTGATGCACTAGATCCTAATCCTTTTCCCGGCGGTACGGAAGATTTAATTCGGATCAGCAGGTCTTCACAAGGCATATCAAGGTGTTCCAGCGTTGCTTTAATACTAGAGGTGAGTCCGTGCAATGATTCAGGCGCAGATTCAATCGGTCCATGATAAAACGTACTGTCAATTTTCACCGAACCCGGAACATAATCGACAATGGCTTCTACCCCCACTAACGGAAATGGAAGTGATATGGCTGGCTGTCCATGTACAACGGCATGTTCGCCGATTAAAATCAATTTACTATGAGCTACACCGATAGCTGTTTGTACTGAAGTTGTTGCTTTTTCTATACTCATTTTTTATATTCTTCCACCAATTCTTTAGCTTTTCCAACACGAATTTCCTTTTCTTTGATTAACCGCTCTGAAATCATGTCAATCATCTCCCCAGTTGCTCCTGCTGCGATTGCAACAGAACGAGAATGTAATGCCATGTGTCCTTTTTGGATTCCCTCAGTTGCCAATGCTTTCAGTGCACCAAGGTTTTGCGCAAGCCCGACAGCCACAATGACTTGAGCAAGTTCCTGTGCTGAAGCGACGTTTAACATTTTGTGGGCTATTTTGGCAATTGGATGTACTCTGATCGAGCCGCCCACCGTACCGACTGACATCGGCAGTTCCAATTCACCGAGCAAGTTTCCATGCTCGTCCCGGGACCAGACTGTCATAGATGTATATATACCATCACGTGCGGCATGTGCATGGGCACCGGCCTCAACTGCTCGCCAATCATTTCCGGTTGCGATGACAACAGGGTCAATTCCATTCATAATACCCTTATTATGCGTCACTGCACGGTAAGGATCAGAAGCGGCGAATTCATAGGCATGAATGACCCCGTCACGTACCTCTTCACCGGAGAACTCACCTGTTTTTAGTAAATGCGGTGGGATAACACAGCGTGCACGTGCAAGACACCGCTCAGGATAATTGGAAAGAATTCGCAGGTACACCTTTCCATTTGTTAAATCCTCGATGACAGGTGCCAGTGACTCAGCCATTGTGTTCATAATATTGGCTCCCATTGCATCACAAGTATTGGCATAAAGATGAACGATGAGCATTTGACCATATTTTGACCCTGATTCCTCATTTAATATTCTAACTTCCAGATCCTCAGCCCCGCCACCCCTGTCCATTAAACTTGGGTAGGCATTATTGGCAGCTTCAATCAATGCATCTTTTTTCTTTAATACAGCCGCTTTTGCCGCATTAAAATCCTCACAGCCAACAACCTGGATCTGTCCGGTCATGACACGACCAGTAGCATCGGTTGTGAATCCGCCGGCATTCCTGACTATTTTGGCAATGTGACTTGCTGACGCAACGACAGATGGTTCTTCAATTGCCATTGGAATACAATAGTCTTTCCCATTTATCAGGAAATTCAATCCTAAACCTAACGGCAATGGAAAGGTGCCAATCGCATTTTCTATCATATTATTAGCTGTATCCATTGGCAGCGGTTCTTTTGAATATAAATATTCAGCATCTTCATCTGAAATGATGTCCATTTTTGTCATCAGATGCCTGCGTTCTTCAACTGTCATGTTATAAAAGCCAGGAATTCTGGAAGTCTCCATACCGTCTCATCCTTTTATCGTCATTCATATGTGACCATCATTGTCATTGGTTATGATTTTACTGGTTCTATTATGTAAAAAAACACGGTAAAATGCAAATAAACAAGGCTGTTAATATCATAACAACCTTGTTTTTTTGCCATTATCTTCTGTGTTATGTCATTAAGCTAACGTTCATATTAAATCTGATGAGCCATGGAGGATTCGAACCTCCGACCCTCTGATTAAAAGTCAGATGCTCTGCCAACTGAGCTAATGGCTCATATTAAAAATGTTCACTTATTTATAAAAGAGCGTTCATTGGTGTCGTCACATTTTTAGTTAAAATAAAAAAAGGCTGGGCTAGCTGGATTCGAACCAGCGAATCACGGGATCAAAACCCGATGCCTTACCGCTTGGCTATAGCCCAATCAATCAACATATGGTGGAGGGGGAGAGATTCGAACTCCCGAACCCTGAGGGAGCGGATTTACAGTCCGCCGCGTTTAGCCACTTCGCTACCCCTCCGTAAATATTGTAACTAACATCAATTATTTTTATACATAAAAAATGGTGCCGGCCAGAGGACTTGAACCCCCAACCTACTGATTACAAGTCAGTTGCTCTGCCAATTGAGCTAGACCGGCATTTTATTAAAAATGGAGGATGCAGGGCTCGAACCTGCGACCCCCTGCTTGTAAGGCAGGTGCTCTCCCAGCTGAGCTAATCCTCCGGTGGTGACCCGTACGGGATTCGAACCCGTGTTACCGCCGTGAAAGGGCGGTGTCTTAACCACTTGACCAACGGGCCACAATAGGCGTGAAAAAACGTCAAAATATGTATTGTCGTAAACCGACGAATTTTATTATATATAGATTATCTGTTTTTGTAAAGGGTAAAATGAAATTTTTTGTTTTCAAATTTAACTTTTCCCCTTATAATTAAGAAAAACATCAATCGGTGAGCATTTTCTCCACTAAAGAAACAAGAAAATCAAAGAGTCCTGCTGTCAGCTGCATGCGTGATTAGTTTTATGTTTAACCCAAAGAATGAAAAACTTGCACACGAGGGGAAAACAATGACAAATATCTTTCTGGAAAAGAATGGGGAACCATTTACAGCGTTTGATACAAGTCATTTAATGGCATTGATCATATATTTGTTGGGGATCGTTATTTTTCTTTCGTTTTCCAAAAAAGTATTGAATCATGCCACCATTTACAACACCATTCGCTGGGGCCTGTTCAGCCTGCTGATTTTTTCCGAGGTGAGCTACCAGACGTATACTGCCTTAAATGGTATTTGGAGCTTGGGTGAGCACATGTTTCTTCACCTTTGTGGTGTAGCCGGCATCACCGGGGCTATTGCTCTGGTTAATCATAATAAAAAGCTAATTCAGATTACATTTTTCATTGGACTTATTCCATCATTTTTGGCATTGATCACACCTGAATTGCCTTATGACTTCCCGCATTATCGGTATTTAAAATTTTTTATTCATCATATTACGATTTCCTGGACCAGTCTATTTCTAGTCGTTTCCAATCATGTAACGATTACATTCAAATCTTTTTTAAAAACCTATGGGTATCTATTAATCTATGCGGCCATCATCGGATTTCTGGTCAATCCGCTCTTGGGTTCCAACTATTTATATTTGTCCCACACACCAACAGCGAACACGCCTCTCGACCTTCTGGGAAGTGGTATCTGGTATTATGTGAACCTATGTATATTGGCGTTTGTTGTATTCCTGGTACAATATCTCGTGTACAGAGTAGTTACACGTAATAAAAAGTAGCATCTTCAAGAATACATAAATGCTACAACCCAGACAATCACAACAACCGGCAGTGATGTGTACAATGACTGCCACATTTTCATATCATGTCTTTTAATCAGGTATACGGCAACAAAAACTTCCATAACGGTAACAACAATAGCAAGCAGGATTAGAATCGGAAAAGCTTCCATCATGAGTCCTCCATCCTTGGTGTGCTTTTTCTATATCGAGAATAACATGTTTGTCCATATCACGGAGATGAATTTGAAAAAATTGCAGCTTCAGCTGAAATTCCTTTTTAAGATCCTGGCTGCTTCTTCAGCACTTAGATACCGGCTGCCTGGGGCCCGAATATTAGAATGTCATCCGGCTCCTCCAACTAACGCTGTAACCAGTTTGAAACCCTATGTTAGAAGAATGCCAGAAAAAACACAAGGCGTTTACCCTCAAAATTAACCTTTAGTTCCTAACCCTTTCACAAAAAAGACGAATACATTTCCAAAAAATGAATATGAATATAATTGGGGTTTAGACAATTATTTAACAAAAAGGGTGGGTGATACCATGGACGAAAACGAAAACGAAAACAAGTCATCAAGAGGTCATGGTTATAAAAAGGGTTATGAAGACAGCAAAGAGGAACAGCTTGAACAATACTATGCAAAAAATACTGGTCCGGGCGAGAAAATGACGGATGATGCCGGTTTTAAAATTTCAAATGATCGGTGGTCCCTGAGAGCGGGAAAGCGTGGACCAACATTATTTCAAGACTTCCACTTTTATCGAAAACAGTCACATTTCAGTCGGGAACGCATACCGGAGAAAGTCGTTCATGCAAGAGGCGACGGGGCATACGGGGAATTTGAGTTATATAAATCTATGAGACATGTAACAAGAGCCCATTTCCTGCAAGAACCTGGTACCAAAACACCTGTGTTTGTCCGATTTTCCAACTTTATCGGAAGCAAGGGCTCCAAGGATACGGCAATCGATATACGCGGTTTTGCAACCAAGTTTTACACACAAGAGGGAAATTATGATAATTTGGCCCTCTCTTTTGCGATCTTTGCTGTCATGGATGCCATGAAATTTTCTGATTTTACGCATGCGGTTAAACCAAATCCAAGAACCGGTGTTCCGCAAGCGACTATCGCGCACGACAATGCCTGGGATTACGTTGCCAATAATCAGGAAATTGCGCATTTTATTATGTGGCTTATGTCAAGTCGTGGCCGTCCTAAAAGCTGGCGAATGATGGAAGGCTGGCCAGTCAATACATTCCGGTTTATCAACGAACATGGCAAATCGACATTTGTCAGATTTAAATGGAAGCCCGTGCTTGGCGTCCATTCGTTGCTGCTGGATGAGGCGAATATTATCGGCGGCGTTGATCCGGACTTCCACCGGCGGGATTTACATGAGGCTATTAAACGCGGAGCCTATCCGGAATATGAATTGGGTGTACAGCTAATCGCTGAAGAAGATGAATTCAAGTATGACTTTGACATCTTGGATGATACAAAACTCTGGCCGGAAGAGGTTGTCCCCGTTGAATACATCGGTAAAATGACATTGAATCGGCTGGTGGATAATCACTTTGCAGAAGAAGAACAGTCTTCATTTGACCCGGCAACGGTTGTTCCGGGAATTGACTTCACCGATGATCCCGTCCTCCAGGGCAGAGCTTTTGCTTACAGAGATACGGATTATCATCGACTTGGCACGGCAAATATTAATTATATACCGGT
>NZ_DATGTI010000134.1:0-2284 GCF_035301925.1 Lentibacillus sp.
GCCGGTCAATGCGCGGACTTTTTCTTCCCAGGCATCCTCTGAATAGTTCACAAGATGGTCTGCTCCCATGTTGTCAGCAAGCTGTAACTTTTCCGGTGTACTGGCCGTTGCAATCACTTTTCCTGCACCAAACTTTTTAGCAAGCTGGACAGCTAATGAACCGACTCCACCTGAGGCAGCATGCACAAGTACCGTTTCACCTTCTCCAAGCCTTCCCATCGTCTTTAAAATGTGGTAAGCACTAAGACCCTGAAGAGGCAGTGCCACTGCTTTTTCAAATGAAACGCCATTAGGAACGGGAATGAGTGTATCCGCTTTTGTTTTGACATATTCGGCGTAACCACCTGATCCGGTCAGTGCAGCAACACGTACTCCCTTTTTAACACCCTTCACGTTCGGACCCGTTTCAGCGACGACCCCGGCAACCTCTGTGCCCGGAATAAACGGCAGTTCTGTTGGGAGAACATATTTCCCTTCACGTCTCGCCGTATCGGCATAATTAACACCAATTGCTTTCACCTCAATGACCACATCGCCATCACCTGGTTCCGGTGCCGGCTGATCCGTTACTTCAAGGACATCCGGCCCACCATATTCTGCAAATTGCACGACTTTCATTCGTTCACGCTCCTTTCAGCAGTTGTTATAGGATCAATTACGTCATTTGTTAGGGCATTCGCTTCATTATTCAATCGCGGCACAACATCCAGCGTCCCCTGCTGACTAACAAAGGCAACATCATCATGAAAACCGTATTTCGACAGCATTCCTCCAACACGCGATTGATTTAATACACTGACCGCCTGATCAGCCAAATGGTCATAAAATAACTTTGCCGATAATGCACTGTCCGTCAAATCCACGCTTTTTTGGCCAAATTCGTCCATGAGACAGGCGATAAAATAACCGGCACCATAATAGTCTTCAAGGCAAAAAGTGTTTTTTGATCCCGAGCAGATAGCCACAATTGTCTCATCTTCATACGTGTCGGCAATACGCTTTCCTACAGCCTTTCCATTTAAAAGAGATGCCGTATAAACCTTTTTCGCCATTGCTGCTTTTCGAATCGCAACAGTCCCATTTGTCGTCGACAGAATAACGGTTTTACCCGGAACCTGTTCGTTTAACACCGCCGGGACAGGATCCACGAAACCGTCAATGGTCACCCCATCACTTTCCCCTGCCAGCAATACATCATCAGCCTGCCCGTAATGCAACGTTTTCGATTTCTCCAATGCCTCCGCCTCATTCAGCACCGGAATCACCCGCTTTGCACCGGATGCGAGACAGGATGCGATGGTCGATGTTGCCAGAAGCACATCAAATACAACGGCGATTTTATCATCACTTATTCGACTTTCATTGATTTCTTCCTTTTTCCAAAGCAGATGAATTTTCATCATGTATCACACGCCTTTGATGGTATTGAGTGCATATTGAACCAGATTGGCAACAAAACGATTGAAATGAGCAAACCTCGGATCATCGGTTTGACCTCTGTGGTACCGGTAATAAATTTGCTGACAGATAACGGCAAGCTTAAAATAGGCAAAAGTCAAATAAAAATTAATGTTGGACACATCCCGGCCGCTCTTTCGGGCATATGCATCCAAAAATTCCCGGCGTGTGTAAAAGCCTTCCTTAATGGTTGCCGGCGGTTGTCCGAGACCTTTTTTCAATTCATCCGGGTCATCTGCCTGAATCCAATAACTCATGGCAGCGCCAAGATCTGCAAGCGGATCGCCCACTGTTGTCATCTCCCAGTCAAATAAGCCCGTCATGTCACTCAAATCCTCGGAAAACATGGCATTGTTTAACTTGTAATCATAATGAATAACCGCCGGATCCGGTGAAGCGGGAACATGATTTTCCAGCCACTTCATCAGTTCTTCAACACCAGGTACATCATCCGTCTTGGACCGTTCATAACGCTTGTTCCATCCGGCTACCTGTCGTTCCATAAATCCATCCGGTTTGGTCATATTAACAAGTTCTGTTTTTGTATAATCAATTTGATGCAATTCTGCCAATTTATCGACCATCAATTCCGAAAGCTTTTTACCAAGAGCCGGTTCATAGCTGATGTGGTCAGGAAACTCGGAATCTATCACAATGCCATTTCGTCTTTCCATAATAAAAAACGGACTGCCGACAATCTCCTCATCATCAGAAAAAATATATGGTTTAGGTGCTGTTGGATACAGTGGATGCAAACTCGACAACACCGAATATTCCCTGCCCATATCATGTGCTTTGGGTGCGACCGGTCCGAGCGGCGGCCTGC
>NZ_DATGTI010000135.1:0-23296 GCF_035301925.1 Lentibacillus sp.
AACCCCTCCGATAGCAGCCGACTCCCCATCAGCGTTCCAATAATAATACTAATTTCGCGAATTGGTGCCACATGGCTGACCGGAGTGAACGTGAGAGCTGTAAGCACAAGGATATAAGCAAGCTGATTCAACACACCGACACCGATTGCCTCCTTCCGGTGATAACGCCACATGTATTGCACTTCTTTCCAGTAAGGTACTATAAACAATGACAAAATTATTACCTGACCGATAACAATGCCATATGACAGTAGCAACGGAGGAATAAACACAATGCTGACGGCTCCTTTATCTAGCAGTGTATAGCACGCGATCGCAACCCCAATGACCAAACCATACAAAAGCGGCACTAGCGTGTTTGCTTGTTTTATAGCTTGAATTCCGCCCGTTATAATAAAAATACTAACGGTAATCAGAACGATTCCAATGACTGTTGAAAACGTCAGATGTTCACCATATATAAAAGTAGCTGAAATCGCCGCAATGAGCGGACCTGTTCCCCGACAAACAGGATACACAATCGAAAAATCACCAATGCTGTACCCCTTTTGCAGCAGTAATGAATATATCAAATGAATGACAGCACTCCCTGCCATAAATCCGATTTCTATCCATCCTATATCTACCGGGATAACTATGATCAAGCAAATAACCGCCGGGGCATATATCGCAGTGCTTACCGTCATATAAAGCCATACAAATCCAAAACCTCCATTAGAACGCTTAGCCAGGTAATTCCACGATGCATGCATGAAAGCTGAGGCAATGATGAGCAATAAGGCGAGTAACGACATATAAATCCCTTCCTACAAAAAAACTGTCTTACAATGAAAAAATATACATTTGGATGGTCATCTAATATGGTAAACTTCATTTTATTATCGATTATGACTGATCGGTTGTCTTGTCTGCAGAAACACACCATAGTTCTTTATCATGATAGCTTGTTACTATGTTTATATAGTTGAAGAATGTGCCAGCCATCCTCATTCGAAGTCAGCACTCCAGTTTTTTTGTGGCTGTTTCTCCATACTATTACTTTTATGGGGTAAACAAAAGCTATCACTCATATTCCGTTTTGTATGTCAGTTCCTATTATTCCTATTCTATTCGATGTGAAGTTATTTTTATTAATCACCCCTTCCTTGGAACCATTTACAACATTAATGATACGTGATATACTTTTCTAAACTTTTTAAAAATAATTTAATTAAGAAGAGTTATAATAAAGCTAACTATCAAATTTTTTTCATATCTATTTATGAAAGCGATTTATTTTTAGCTTTTATTATATTGATTTTATAAAGATAAATTAATCATGTATAGGAGGTATATAATGCATTGCAAACCAGAAACAGGTCCGTGAAGACAGAAATATTCAATCTTTTTCAAACATCATAAACAAGGAGGATAACATTGAGAAAGCGAAACAATCGAATCGGCATATTTTTTTCAGTTATTCTTGCCGTGGCACTTCCGTTCACGTTCACTTCAGTACAGAAAGTTAGTGCGGCTGATGAAGATAATACGTCCGATGTCATTAATGAAAAGTATTCAGAAGAACTTAGTCTGCAGCCTGTGGCACCTGCTTTCAGTGTAGAATCGCTGTTGAATTGGTCACCTGAGACTAGCCCGGATTCACAGTTGAATCAGGCTAGCGTCACTTTGAATGAAAACCGATTTAAAGGACATCAGGTCAATAAGCTTGCCAACCCTAAAGCTGGCATTACATCGGCAGCTATCACCCTATCCAATCACGACCGTTCGAGCTCTGTCGGAAGTAATGAATTCAGTGTATATGCTTTTGACAACTGGCAATTACTGGATTCCTACATCTATTGGCCTGGCTCTGCTTCAGGAGAAGGAGTGTTCAGCCTTCCATCACCTGATATTGTCAATGCAGCCCACCGAAATGGTGTACCGGTTTATGCAACAATCGGTTTCCCATGGGGACCTGGATCGCCGGAAGAACTGGCTGAAATAGAAGCATTCACGCAGCAAGCAGAAGATGGATCTTTTCCGGTAGCTGACAAAATGATAGAGGCAGCTGAATATTATGGCTTTGACGGTTATTTTCTTAATCAGGAAACGTATGGTGTCAGTGAAGAAACAGCGAAGAAAATGAATGAAATGATGCGCTATACGAAGCGTCATTCAGATATTCGTTTCAATTGGTATGACGCCCAGGCTAATGATGGTTCCATCAACTATCAAAATGCCATTAACTCACAAAACGATATGTACGTTAAACCAGCAGAAGATGGCACGTATGCTGCAGACGAATTCTTTTTAAATTACAACTGGGGACGCAGTGAAATAGATCAGACGGTTTCAACGATGAATAAGTATCAGCGCAGTCCATTTGACGCCTATGCAGGGTTTGAAGTACAACAAAATTCGTATAATACCGAAATAAACACGGATGCGCTTTTAAATGAAAAAAATCAATCTAAAGTATCCATCGCACTTTATACACCAAATTCGACGATGGGATTAGCGGATAACCCTGCTGATTTTCATGAAAAAGAACAATATTTTTGGACAGGGCCCCAAGGTGATCCGTCTGAAGCTGATGATTCAGCGGATTGGAAAGGCATGGCTCGCTTTGTAACGGATTCATCGGTCATTCAACAAAAGCCATTTACAACGAACTTCAATAGCGGCCATGGAAAAAAATATTTTGTCGAGGGTAACGTAGCTAGTTCACAGGAATGGAATAACCGCTCCATCCAGGATATTATGCCCACATGGCGCTGGTGGATCCGTGGTGAGGGCTCAGAGTTAAATGCCTCCTATGATTTTACCAAAGCATACAATGGTGGGAATTCTTTAAAGTTTAGCGGGGATTTGGGAAAAGACTCTGTGAATGACACCATGCTTTACAGCACGAAACTCGATATCAACGAATCAACTAAAGTTCGAGTCGTTTATCAATCCGAGCCAGGAGCTGATGTTTCATTAGGTGTATCTTATAGTGAAGATTACTCTAAAGACCAAATGAAGCATTACTCACTTCCTGATTCAAACAACGGCTGGGAGACAGCAGTTATCGACTTGAGTGAAGATGCGGGAAATACAGCTTATGCGTTAAGCCTTAAAATAAGTAATTCTGCTAAAATCGATAATTACGCATTTAATTTGGGACAACTTTCCTTGTATGATAACAAGGCTCAAAAGATCTCCAAGCCTGAAAACGCGGAAGTAACTGAAAAAATACTTCAGACAGCTGCACAGGCGGAAGCCCGTATGAGTTGGAGCGCCCAAGAAGACGCCATATATTATGAAGTGTACCAGGAAAATGCCAGTGGTGACAGAAATCTGTTAGGTGCAACACCAAATAACCATTTCTACACACCTAATATTACGCGCTCGAAAGATAATGCCAAAGCAGATAATAGTACTACCCTGCAAATTGTTCCTATTAATAAAAATTATAAACGCGGGGAACAAGCAACCATTGATTTCGAGTGGGGTATGCCTATAGATGCAACAGAAATGGAAGAGAATGCACCCTCACCAAATGTTGCTCGAAATGCGACCGTAACTGATGTATCGTATGAAAACGATGCAGAGCCTGCTTCCAGTGCATTAGACGGTACGGTTAACGGAAACAGCAAATGGGCCGCTACCAATAAAGAAAGCGGTTATATGACCATTGATATAGGGGAGCCTAAAACAATCCGTCGCTGGAGAATAGAACATGCGGAAGCTGGCGGCGAATCGAAAGACATGAATACAAATGATTTCGAATTGCTCTATAAAAATGAAAATGAAGAGTGGATTAGTGCAAATAGAATTACAGAGAATGATAAAGCTGTAACAGATGTTATATTAGACAAGCCGATTACTGCAAGTGAGTTCAAACTGCAAGTGCATGACGATGGGTCTTCGCCATGGACGGCAATCCGTATCTATGAATGGCAAATGTTTGAAAGTGACACCCTGCCGAAAACAGAAAATATTATGATGCATTTTGTCACTGCCGAAAACAATCGCGGTGCCCAGGATAAAGTTACACTTGAAAACGTTAAGAAAGAGCAGACAGTGAGATTATATGACTCGCTTAAATCCGAAAATCCATTGGCAGAAAAACAAGCAACTAAAGATGGAACACTGACATTTGAAGGGCTTGATTTCGGGGTGAAATCCGACAGAACCTATTATACAGTTCAAAGTCCTGACTTAGAAGAAAGCCTTAAATTCAGTACCGCCTACATGCATGAAAAAGTAACAGAAGTTTATAAGCAAATTGATAATTTACCAGCTATAGACGAGTTAACGGTAAATGATAAGCATATTGTCAAGGATGCTAAAGTTTCTTATAACAAACTGCATCCTTCATTAAGAAAGGAAGTACCAAATTATGATGTTCTTAAAGAGGCCCAAGAACGCATAAAAGATTTAAAAAAGAAATATAACAAAGGGGAAGAATAGGAAACACGGGAATGATTCTCTTATTCTCAAAGTACTAAAAACAAGCGGGGAGGCAATCGCCTCCCCGCTTCATATTCACTTACTCCAGCGGACTCCCTTTCACATTCTTTTCGTTCAAATGTAAGACAAACTCACTAAACATCGAATTAGCCCATGAAAACCATTCCCGTGTAAATATTTCAGGATCATCAACATGAAATCCTTCGTGCATCAAGTTGGTATATCCATCGGTCTGTTTAAACAAATCGAGAATATCCTGTTTTTCTTTCCCTGTTTTGGCAGTCATCCCCTGGATTGCAAGCGCGATATGCCAAATATATCGTTCAGGTGTATGCGGACTGCCAATGCCTTTTGCAACTTGCCCGCTATAAAAATACGGATTTTCCTCACTTAATAAAAATGCACGCGTATTTTGATAGATAGGATCATTACTGGAACAATAGCCTAAATATGGTGCCGATAGAAGAGATGGTACATTCGCATCGTCCATTAAGTTGTAATTACCAAGTCCATCTGTTTCATACGCATAAATGTGCCCAAATTTCGGATGATCCACAACCCCGTACGATTGAATACCTTGATTAATTTCTGCGGCAAGCTTTCTGGCAGCCCCGGCAATTTCATCATCCTGCAAAATTTCCGCTGCTATTTCCGCTATATAACCTAAGACCACTACAACAAACATATTAGCGGGAACTAAGTAGCCATACTGACAAGCATCATCACTTGGACGAAAACCGGACCAGGTCATCCCAGTATACCCTACAGGAGCCCCTTCTCCATCATGGGACAGCGTATCCTGCTCCGGACAATCATCACGCCTAAAATAATAGTCGGAATCCCGGTGATGATGCTGTTCCACTTTCCAGGTAGCAATAATCTTGTCAACTGCTTGTCGAAAACTTTCGTTAAAATGTTCTGTTCTGCCGGTGGATTTCCAGAACAAATACGCCAGTTGAACCGGATAGCACAACGAATCAATTTCATACTTGCGCTCCCAAATTAATGGTGTCATTTTTGTATCATCGTCGTTATAGCGATGCCCGTTCGCTGTTTCATTAAACGCATTGGCATAAGGGTCATGGTTAATGTACGTCATTTGCCGTTGAATAACTCCCTGAATAAGACCAGCCATCCTGTGATGTTTTTCAGCTAATACTAGGTATGGACGGACTTGTGCTGCAGAATCACGAAGCCACATCGCAGGAATATCTCCCGTTATTACAAATGTCGTTCCATCCTGCTGGGGTTTTATCGTTGTTTCATACGTATTGGAGAAACAGTTTGCAAACAACGCCCGAATTTTTGGATCATCTGGGTAAGCAGCATTTATTTCATCAATCAGATCCTGCATTGATGCAGGCAGTCCACGAGGCAATTTGGTAGCTCCTTTCAGAAACCATGCGCCCATAAGAAACGTTCCTATGAGCCCACTTTATTTTTATTTCTCAAAACCAATCGTTTTAATTTCATACTTGTTCACGGATACTTTTGCATGATGACGTTCAGCATCATTCAGCTTATTTATTTTTTCCTCCACAATATTGCTTTCATAAGCAGCATAATATCCTTTAGGAATTTCTACAGCCACTGTCGTTTCATTTTCTGTCATATTAAACCAACGGGCGATAATATCACCAGTTGTTTCGGATAATTTTAACGAAGAAAAAGCAAGTGAAACTGTACTGTTTTCTAGTGACAAGAAGGCATAAGCTGGCGGCACAATACCTCCTTGTATCCCTGTCTGACTCACACTCCATGGCACCTGACACTGATACGCATCCTGATAGCTTGCCAGTTTAGATGCCTCTCCCTGGTGAGGGGTAATTCGAAAGGCAACCGTATTCTCACCCAAACATTGTGCCTCCGGGGTCGGAAAGTGCCCCCAGTCGCCAAGTTCTCCTACAGAACGTAATAGGGTTAATGCGATTGTTTGCCTGCTATCGCGCAGCACTTCATATTCATACAGGCCATAATTAGCAACAGTTAATCCTTCTATATCATTGCTTACATTCACAAATGCCTGTTGATGCTGCGAGTTATCCGGGTTCGTCCATTCCGCAGCTGGTTCGTTATTCCGCTCTGCTACTTCAAAAACGGAATCGGCAGCATGAGTATTGGTCTCTACATCCGTTGGAAAAAGGGCTCGCAGTCGATGGTCCTTCGCCTGATTATTAAAGGTTGTTTTAATATCCACCCCTGCACTATCTTTTTCCAGTGTCACATAAGTCTTGATGGTCAGCGGGACCTTTCGCTCTACACGGACTGCTTTTCGTTTTGGAAATTCCACCACTTCTTTTTGTTCTGTTTCCAATAAATCATTAGCGCCAGCGGGAACTTCCCACTCGTGAATAATTTCATAGACCGCTTTAAACGATGTATCCATCACACATCTCACCGTTGCTTCAACATCTGCCGTTGTCAGTGCCTCCTCATTTGCAGGTTGTTTATACATATACTCATTACCGATATCACCAGTATCTTCATAGACACATAAGTCTTGATAAACACGACTATTCACTTTATCTGTCAGCGTCAGTGAACCGTTTCGGTTTATCAAAATGTGTAAATACTCATTCTCTATTTCATGTTCGCCAGTTACCAACGAACGATTCGTATCCCAATCAGATTCGTCTTTGACAAATGCAAATGTTTTTAGCCCTAATGCAGGTACTTTTTCGGCATAAAACGTAACCCGGGCCCGGCGTACCATGTACGGCTGTCGGAACTTTGTCTCAGGTAGATCATAGGCAAAGTTAATCCCTAAGTCTTCAACAACGCATTCATACTTATTGCCATCTGCATCAACGACGATTCGATCACCCAAGGCGAATGACTTCAGCTTTTCCTTGTTGACACCTTCTGAAAAGTATTCCCGCTTCACATCCAGCGTTACAGATACAGTTCCGGTGCGGTTTTGCCCGGTTGTATTGTAAACAATAAACGGCAATGCATCCGTCCCCTGTTGTTGAAAAACACTCGTATCAACGTAATCTTTTATATAATCCAGACTCTCTTCTACAAGCATTTCACCAATATGCTTACTTTTTTCAAAGCGTGTTACCATTTCTTGGTGTACTTCATCGACACTGCACCCGCAAATACTGTCGTGCGGGTGGTTCTGCATTAATGTTTTCCATGCATATTCGATGAGCCCATGGTTGTAATTTGCTCCAAGAATAGACGCAAATGTTGCCAGTGGTTCGGCTACTTTTTCCAGCAGCACTTCATTTTTCCGGTTCATCTGCTTTAAATACAAACGGGACGATGCAGTATTGACAAGTGTTCCCCATCCATCCGTCTGTTGGCTGCGCAGTTCCCCATCAACTGTTTTCAGGTTTTCCGGTACCGATGTCCCCAAACGATTAATATAGTCATCGAAGCTGGAGTGTAGAAATTCTATATCCGGATAAAGCTTTTGGGCTGTTTCAATCGCCTCAGGCAAATCCGTTTGAATCGGCTGATGATCACATCCATTCATCATAAGCAATTCAGATGTTGCCGCGTATTTCTCCATAGCGGCAATACGCTCTTCCCAATAGGGAGCAGCTTCTTTTTCATTTACAGGTACTTCATTTCCATTACAGTACCAATTCGCAAACAACACCCCAAGTACAGCAGATCCATCAGGGGAACGCCAAATCATTTCAGAATAAGGCGATTCAAAGGTGTCCGAATCGACTACTTTATTATTAAATCCGGTCGGTTTTACACCACGGCCAAAGACAGCATTGTTGATACCGGCCTGGCTCAATAACTGTGGAGCCTGGCCGATGTTACCGAACGAATCAGGGAAGTATCCTACTTTGGTTAAGCCTCCCCATTCCTTTGCATCCTTCAAACCGTACTGCAGATTACGGATATTCGCTTCACCACTTGTTAAAAACTCATCCTGCAAAATATACCACGGACCTATATGCAGACGGCCTTCATCAATAAAGCGCTGAATAATCGTACGCTTTTCCGGCCGAACTTGCAAATAGTCATCCAATATAATTGTCTGACCATCGAGGTGAAAACTGTGGTAGTCCGGATTATGTTCCAGTGTATCCAACAAGGTATCCATCAGTTTAATAAGCAGATAATGATGCTTCTCATACGGTAAATACCATTCTCTGTCCCAGTGCGTATGTGAAATAATATGGATTTTTTTTCGCTCACCCATTTATAACTCTCCCAACATTTACATATTTTCTCTTCATGCGAGGGAGCCATAGTGGCTCTGACATATCAATGACGGCTTTCACCCGGACAATCGATTAATATTATTTGATGCATGTTGCACTCATTCCAAATATTTATAAAACATCAAACCATAGCGCAGCCGCACCAATCACACCGGCGCTTTGCCCAAGTTTTGCCGGAACAACATTTGTCTGACGACCGTCCGGATTTAACGCATATGTACGCACATATTCCTGTACAGAATCAAATAACAGGCTTCCCACTTTCGAAACACCACCGCCAATAATAATTAACTCTGTATCAAACGTATTGACCAGCGAAACACAACCGGCACCAAGCATTTGCAACACATAATCAATATGTTCAACAATGACTGGTTCGTTATTTCGATACAGTTCAAAAACTTCTTCTGTTGAAAGCGTGGTCTTCATTAATTCAGATCCACGCCTCGCTATCGCTGTACCTGATGCGATAGCTTCCAAACACCCCGCTTGTCCACACGTGCACTGACCAAATGATGGATCAATAACAGCATGCCCTATATCACCTGCATTGCCATTCTTTCCCCGCAGCAATTTGCCATCAGCAATCACTCCAGAGCCAATACCCGTACTAACCGTCATATAGATAACGTGATCATGATGTTTGCCTGCTCCGACCCATTTTTCAGCCAGTGTAGCAGCATTAGCATCATTCTCTAAAATCACTGGGTAGGACAGGGCATCCTCCATGATTGCTTTAATTGGAACATTTCTCCATGAATCCAGATTAGGAGGACATGTAATTATTCCATTTTTACTGTCAAGCGGACCTGGTGACCCAACTCCTATTCCCATTATATTGCCTTGAATAGTTGCCCGTTGTATAACTTCTTGAACCCCAGAACTTATCCGCTTTATCATTTGTTCCGCCGATATCACCGTATCTGTCTGTATACTGGTTTCTTCAACAACACGTCCTGTTTCATCCACAGCAGCAATCGCCACGCTGGTACCGCCAATGTCAACTCCGATTGAATAGTTCATCGTCATCTTCCTTTACTTAAGTACTCATTGCTGTATAGCCATTAGTTCATCAACCTTTTTGTGCACCTCCAAGACTGAACCCTTTAGACATATAACGCTGTCCCAAAAAATATAGAATGACAACAGGTATCGTATAAATAAACGAGAAGGCCGCCAGTTGTCCATAAAACACCATTCCGTGCTGACCGAAAAACTGATAGATTGTTACCGATGCTGGCAGTTTTTCGGTCGATTGGATCAATATAAATGGTACAAAAAAGTTTCCCCAGCTATTTGTAAACGTAAAGATCAATACAGTGAATATACCCGGGGTCATTAGCGGCGCTACAACTTTTCGCAGACCAACCAATACGGATGCACCATCGATCCATGCGGATTCTTCCAGGGTTATCGGTACCGAATCGATGAAATTTTTCATAAGCCAAATACCGTAAGGCAGCCCTGAAGCCGCGAGAAACAACATCGTTGCTATTAAGGAATCATTCAAATTAAAAAACACAAATAATTGGTATACAGGAACCATAATAGCTGTCATTGGCAGCCCGGACATGAACAAAATGGAAAGAATGATGGAATTTTTATGTTTCAAGTGGTACCGTGACAGCGGATATGCTGCCAACGCCGAAACAATCACAAGTATTATGGATGAGACCAATGACAAAAATATGCCGATAACAAAAGATCGCAAAATCCCTGCATCAGTCAGTATTTCCGTGAAATTCTCAAATGTGAACTCTTCCGGCCATTCAATTGCCAGTGTCGGATTCATATCAAACGAAGCGAAGAGCATCCACAAAAGTGGAATAAAAAACATGATTCCAATGACGGAAAGAACGAAATAGGGCAGTGCTTTTTGTATTTGTTTCCTAATAATCATGTGTATCCCTCATTCTATTCATCAATTTTCAAGAATCGAATATATATCAGACTTAAAACAATGCCAATAAGTAATAAAACGATAGAAATAGCAGTTCCATAACCTATTTGGTAATTAACAAATGCTTCATTATACATGAATATTGGCAGTGTTGTGGATCTCTCTCCTGGACCGCCTCCGGTTAATGCATAAATAAGAGTGAAGACACCCAAAGTCTGTAACGTGACCAGCACCATATTCGTAACAGCCGCTCCTTTTATAATCGGGAGCGTAATCCGCCATAACCTTTGCCATGCATTCGCCCCGTCAATCTTAGCTGATTCTTCAACCTCTTTAGGGACATCATCTAGCGCCGCCTGATACATAAGCATTGAAAAAGCTGCCCCATGCCAAATATTCACAAATATCACACTGACCATCGGAAAATTTAATAGCCAGGCAACAGGTTCCATCCCGGCAAATCCAAGTATGGTATTCAATGTGCCTTCATCACTCAAAAACGCAAACCAGACAAATGAAACGACCACTTCCGGTGTTATCCATCCGGCAAGCACCAACAGTCCAATCGCACTCCTGAACGGCCGTGCTTTTTGCTTCATTAAATAGGCGACAAGAAACCCTACTAATTGTTGACCAATAACAGCGGAAGATATCAAGAAAATAATGGTATTAATGACACTCGTTCGAAAACTGGGGTCCTGGAACATTCTTGTAAAGTTATCAAAACCAACAAATTCCGTATTTTGAGCGGATGCTCCAGTCAATGCTATATTTGTGAACGAAAAATAGATAGTCATAATAATAGGACCAAGAACAAAAAGCAATAGTAATACAATTGCTGGTGTACCGAATAGTAATGAACGCAAATAAATATTTCCCTGCAGTGAATTTTGTTTACTCAATACCAGACACCTCTTTAATGAGGGGTTACCATCAACACTTTAATGGTAACCCACTGTCTACGATTATTCTGACGTTGTGTTCTCCTCACCTACATCTCTTTTCACATCGTTTGCAAATTGCTCCATTGCTTCCTCAGGAGATAAATTATCTGTTGCGACTGCTTCAACTGCAGCCTGAATGTTGGAAGAAACAGATGGATAATTTTCATATGTCGGACGGTAATGCGTGAATTCCAAAAAGTCCGTTATTTTTTGCTGATACGCAATCTGCTCATATTCATCCAGTTTAGCAATATCTTTTCGTGGTGTTAGTGCTGTTCCGTATCGCAGATTCTCTTTACTGGTTGCCAGCTTTATGAATTCCGTTGCAAGATCTTTATTATCAGCTTTAGCCGGTACTGCAAGTGTCCAGCCGCCCGAAACAGTTACTTTTCCAGGTTCTTGACCGTTTTGTGTTGGCATTGGTGCAATATCAATGGAGTCTTCCCATTCAGGCCACGGTGCATTTCCACTTTCCACCCAATTGGAGGACATCCAATTTCCATCAAGTGCGATTCCAACCTCACCCTCGGGCATAAGCTCCGTTGATACTTTCGCACCGGCTTGTCCGGTAATCCCCCAGCTCAAACTTGGTCCTAAGTCATTAGCGTATATTTTTTCAACGAACTGGAGAGCGTCCTGGAATCCTTCACTCTTAACAAGCCATTTCTCTGATTCTTCGTCATATAATTTACTGCCTGTTCCGTATAATAACGGAAGGAACGTCTGCATGGTCGTACCCTCTCCCATAGCCTTACCAGAGTTCATCCACATCGGCACTTCTACTTGATCTTTAATTGCTCCAGCAGCCGAGAGCACATCTTCCCAGCTTTCTGGTTTCCACGGTACATCCAACCCTGCCTCTTCGAATACTTTCTTGTTATACCAAAGGCCACGGACATCTGTAGAAATTGGTACGCCATACACTTCCTCATCAGCACCGGTGACGCCTTCTTTGACTGGATCATAAAATTGTTTCCAATCATCCCAGTTGTTAACTTCTTCCGTCAATGGTTCCAAGTAGCCAGCTGCAGAATCTGCTTTAATTTGAAATGAATCCTCCATCACAATGTCGGGAGCTGTTTCCTCCGATTTCATCATTAATACTTTTTTATTCGGATAGTCCCCTTCATTACTTTTGATTTCCGTAATTTTCACATTGATATCATGCTCTTTTTCAAATTGCTTTTTAACATCCTTCATCCATGATTTAAATGTATCATCAGGTGATTTATAGACCAGTTCCAGTGTGTTTTCAGACGATTCATCTCCACTTCCGTCCCCACTGGAACAAGCCGCCACTATAAGAAGCGGTACCATCATGATTAAAATCAAAACATACTTTCCATTCACTTTTTTCATGCTCACCCAACTCCCCTTTTTTATAATTGATAGAATTGATCCCAAAACTTGCTTATGATTTACCAAAATCACCCCCCTGTACTTGATAACATCCAAATGCTACTTAATAATTGTGTTTTCGGGCTTATCAAACAGTTTTTGTTGTATAATGGCAGCAGCCCCTATCAAACTGGCATCAAATCCGAAACTGGAATTGGTAAAGTTAATCCTGGAAGCGGCATCTGAAAAAAAACGAGGTTTAGCCGTTCTTTCAGCTATCTTTACAATCTCAGGATATAAATCAATCATCTGACCCCCGAAAATAACTTGAGACGGGGAGAAAAAGTTTATAGCGTTAGCAACGCCGATACCCAGATATCGTCCGGTTTGATCCAATACATTTTTTACTAATGGGTCACCATTCTTCCCATGCTGAATAATTAAGTCCAATGTAAGCTGTTTTTCATCTTGTAGATAGATTTCTGCTAAAGAGCTGCTTGCTCCCCTGCGAATTTCTTTTTTCACTTGCTTAATAACAGAAATTCCTGAGGCCATCGCTTCCAGACAGCCGAAATTTCCGCAATTGCATCTTGGCCCATCAACATCAATGGACATGTGACCGATCTCACCGGCCCCATTATGAAACCCTCGATAAATTCTCGTGTCGATGATGAGTCCGCCGCCAATTCCCTGGTCAGCAAAAATATACAAAATGTTTTCCTTCATTTGCATATTACTGAACCATTGCTCTGCCAGAGCTGCTGCATTCGCATCCTTTTCAAGAACGGTCATTAAACCATAACGCTGCTCTAACTGCTGCTTAATCGTTACATTTCTGCCCTCTTGCAGGTTAGGCAGAGATAGGAGTTTGCCGCTTTCTTCATCGATAGGCCCTGGTGCTGAAACACCAATGCCAATAATCTTTAAATGCGATAAATCAGTTCGGCTAAGTAATTGATCAATAGCCTTGAAAACCCTTTCAATAAATGTTAAATCATACTGGGAATTCTCCATTTCCACATCGCAGCGAGCGTGAATTTCAGCTTTCAAGTTAACAATTGCGGCTGAAATTTTTGTCACACCAACATCAAGCGCAATAACATAATTGTTTTCCCAATTAATTTCATATAGCGCTGGTTTTCTTCCACCATTAGATTGACCATAGCCTGTAACTTTGATTGCCCCTGTTTCGATTAATTCAGACGTAATATTTCCAATCGTAGCAAAGGTCAGCTCCAATTCTTTCGATATTTCCGCTTTTGTAATAGGTCCGTTTTTATGAATGATATTTAAAACCAATGATCGGTTGAGCTGTTTGTTTCGGTCTGTATTACCCGGCTCTGCCATTCTCATTTTTGTTCGATTCACTTCCTTTTAAAATGAATATAAAAACCATCAATAATTAACCGCTTTCAAAGGAGAAATAATAATAACTATTTGAGGGTTTAAAGGAATTCAGCCATCTTAATTAAAATGCATTTAATAAGTTATTGGAAAAAGTATATCACGATTATAATGTCATGTAAATAATATTCTTTCTATTTTGCATTTACGAATTGAATAACTGGCACAAAGCTTTTTATCGAGCCTAGCCGTATATATACCTGCTTTTTGACCTGGTTTCGGCTTTTGTAATACAAAGGGTTTCTGAAGCTATCCAGATGTTACCGCAGGCATATTCACGGCTTAGCATATCAGACCGAAAAGATAACTAGCTGTCCTCTGGCCAGGATATAACTGCAGAGCCATGCTTCTATACTAACTTTCATCTCGAAAGCCATTATTCAAGGCAAGCTCCTTAAACCACGACCCGCTCTTTTTAATCTGACGCGTTGCATCATTTTCCAAATCTATCGATACCAGACCGTAACGATTTTTATAAGCATTTAACCACGACCAATTATCCATGAAAGTCCATACATGATATCCCTTAACATTAGACCCTTGCTGGATCGCTGCATGTACCCATTTCAAATGCTCCCGGTAAAATTCAATCCGGTAATCGTCCTGAATGATGCCATCTTCATCTTTAAAACGGCCTTCATTTTGTACACCCATTCCGTTTTCTGAGATAAAACATTCGATATTGCCATAGTTTTCCTTCAGATTGATCAGAATATCATAGATACCTTTTTCGTAGATCTCCCAGCCCCTGTATGGATTCATCTTTTTCCCGGGCATATCATAAAAATCAAAGAAGTGCTCCGGCATCAAGGGGGCATCCGGATGTGGCATGTACTCTTTTGCTTTGACCCTTCTCGGCTGGTAGTAGTTCACACCCAAAATATCCACCGTATTTTCCTGCAAAAGCTTTTCATCCATTGTTTCCGTTGACGGCAACATGCTGTGATCTCTTAGAATTTGTACCAGTTCGTCAGGAAATGTACCTTTCACGGACACATCCAGAAAAGATCTATTAAAGAACAAATCTGCAACCCTTCCTGCTTTTTGATCAGCTGGATGATTGCTTCTCGGATAAGAAGGAGTCACATTTAAAATAATACCTATTTTTCCTTTATAATCCCCGTCTTTAAAGGCTCTTATAGCCATAGCACTTGCAACAGCCGAATTATAGCCTACTTGGACAGCTCGTTTGAAATCCACCACATTAGGATAGTGCGAATCATACAAATACCCCGCTTCGACCGGAACAATCGGCTCATTTTGGGTAAACCATTTCGTCACCTTATCCCCAAATAAACTAAAGCACGTCTTGGCGTAATCAGCAAATGCTTCCACGACTTTCCGATTTTCCCAGCCACCCATTTCCTGCAAAACAAGCGGCATATCGAAATGATATAAATTTACAAAAGGCTCAATTCCCGCAGCGATCAACTCATCCAGTACATCATGATAGAATTGTACAGCTTTTTCGTTGACATCGCCGGTTCCATCAGGGATGAGACGCGACCAGGAAATCGACAGGCGGAAGGAATTATGCCCCAGCTTTTTCATCGTTTGAATATCGTCTTTATACCGCTCATAAAAGCGTGAGGTATTTTCAGGACCAACCTGATTGTAAAATCGATTGGGCTCTTCCTGATACCAGTAATCCCAGATATTTTCTCCTTTTCCATCGATATGGGCTGCACCCTCGGTCTGAGTCGCTGAAGCAGCACTTCCCCACCAAAAATTTTCAGGAAATGTATAAGTCGCCATATAAAATTCCTCCTAGCTGTTATGCGATTTAATAAAATGATACGCAGCACCAATTAAATTGGCCTGATTTTTAAATTGACAGGTACGAATAATCGGTTTCATACTATCCAAATCCATCAAATCCTGAACATCTTCCACCTTTTCAGTGAGAGAAGGGATGAAATCGTCCCGGTGGCTAATACCTCCCCCCACCAAGATACGTTCCGGATCATAGATATGCTGTAAATTATGTATTCCTGCAGCAAGCATAAAATAAAATTCTTCAATAGCTTGCCGGCATATGTTATCTCCCTCTTCTGCCCATTCAAAAATTTGTTCGCCGGAAATGTCCCGCTCAGCCATTTCTTTTTCTTTGGCAACTTTTCGGATGAGGGCACTTGTTGAACCCAAATGGCTCCAATGATCCACCTGCTTGTTTTTGGGATCGGCATATAATATGGCATACCCAAATTCACCTGCATAAAGGTTGGCGCCGCGATACAAGTCACCATTGGAGATAACTGCACCGCCAATACCGGTACCGATCACAAGCGTTAACACTTCCCGGCAGCCGCGGGCAGCGCCCTTCCACAATTCGGCCAAAGCTGCACAATTGGCGTCATTTTCGACGGCTACCTGTTCCTCTGTCCGTTCTTCCAACAAATCCTTTAAAGCTATTTGATCCAGATAAGAAATAGCGCTTGTTCCTTCGACTTTGCCATTCGCTGTAATGGTGCCGGGGCAACTGACTGCTATACCCTCTATATCATTATGACGCCGAAAATCATCGCTAACCTCCAGTACAAGGTCCACTAAACCTTCCAAAGAAGCAGGTGTCGAAACTTTGTCCGCCATAGAAACGCCTGCATCCCCCTGTACCAGCGCATATTTGATAAACGTCCCGCCAAAATCAAATGATAGATAGCATTTCATAGATTACACCCCCTTTTTCAATTACTCATTTAACGCAAAATATCTTGCGTTACACCATCGTTATTTTTCATATTTATTACCTTGTAAGTAGGCGGATTCAGTTCCCACCCATTTTTTGATATCCTCCCGGTACATCCGAATATATTGCGAGTAGATGAAATCGATAATAATCAACAAAGGTATCTGCGCAGATATTTGCCCGGCTTCATTGGGGTTATGGATATGCGACGTTAACAGACTGACATCTGCTATATCATTAACGATATCCCCTGATTCATTTGCGGTAACGACAATTAAATCAGCACCCTTGGCCTTGAGTTTTCTCAGTGATTGAATGACACGATTATTCTCACCGCGTAATGAAAAATAAATAACCAGATTATCCTGATTTAAAAGCGAAGAGATCATTTCAATTGATTCGTAATCCCTTACAACTTCCACAAACTTGCCAACCCGTGTGAAGCGGAATTTAAAATCTTCTCCCGCAATAGCACTTAGCCCCAAACCGTAGACATGAATGATTTTTTGACTGTGAATATATCTGCTTGCTTCTTTTATCTTCTCGATATCGGCTTTTTCATCAATTGAATTAATGAGTTCTTTATATTGAAACTGGAGGTTGCTTGTCACGTCATGGATATCATTTGAATAGTCCAGCAATGCCTCGCGGTAACAATAAATAAACTCTTTATAATTATCAAATCCAACTTTTTTGCAAAACCTGGTGATTGAAGCAGTCGATACATTAACTTCCTCAGCAAGTTCAGACTGCTTCAACGGTTTCTTGGCTCCTAGAAAATAAGCAGCAATTTGCTCCTCCACAGCCGTAAATCTTAATTTAGAACTTTCGATGGTTAAAAAGATATCATGATTCATCAAATCTCATCACCCGTTCATCAGACCAGATACAGGAGCCATACCGGCCGAAATCAGAATCGAATATAAACGGTCTTGATTTCCTTTGGTTTAAAACCGCCCAATTGAATCGTTTGATCCTTGTATCTGCTGCTTAATTCTTCGTTTTCAGCCATATTGATGAAATGCCAATAATCAATTTGCTGCCGGCAAACCGTCTCGCCGCTGTCATAAACACCCTTATCTGCCGGGTTAAAAAATCGAACAACAAGTCCGGTTTTATCACGCGCCATCTTCACAGAGCTTAATACAATATTTTTGCTATGACTGGCATCAAGCAGTGAAAAAGCATCAGGCACTGTCTCGCTTAACGGCTGCATGACGAAGTACTTCAGCGTATTCGTAAATGCGTTTAAGGATTGATGTTGGTAATAAGGGACTGAAACAGCATAATGCTGATAATGATCGAATGCATCAGCCGCATTAAAATTCCGGCCAACCACCAATGAACATTTAAATGTCATATGTTGCTGCATTTGACTGTCAGGTGTCTCAATGTACCGGAATTGATTGCCTGATGCAACACCCGGCCTTCTGATTAGATCCGGTTTTCCAAGATAGCCGACCGCTCGAAATAATGTCAGGGCAATCCCTTTCCCATCTGATCCCATGATTTCATATTCCTTCATGCCTTTTGAAAACGCGGTAATACTTTTCCCGCTATCATGCACATTGACGAAATTCAGCATCGGATAAATGCCAGACGGTTCCTCTTTCCAGCCTTTCTCGCGCCAATTTTCCAGGTTAGGATCTCGAACAGGCCGGGATATGGTACCAAAAGGAGAGTCGGCAATGCTTTCATCTGTTTTAACATCTCCATTAGCCACTAAACGCATCCGATGATCAAAAGCCTTATTTTCCATATCAAGCTGTAGATTGATGGATTGATAATCCGTTCTAATAGAAATGGTACATTCATAAGGTATTTGGCTATTAAATTGACCTTCAACCCGTTCCGTCAGATTCAACGGCACATTAAAATAACCTGATAAGGTGATAGAGCTCTCTATTCTCCCTTTTATTGTCCGCGCCTCAGAATTGGAAAAGTCCAGTTTCAATACGTTGTCATGCATAGGCGGGGAATAATCATAGTTATCGCCATCATCTCCGCTATCCTCAATGAATAGAAAATCTCGGTACCATATGCCAGTCACTTTATCAAAAACGTCTACCTTTCCATCTTCGCACATAATCTTATAATAGTCATTTTCGATAGACACTGGTTCGCTTTCTTTCATGTCGTTTTGCTCCGGAAAGGCAATTTCTCCCTGTTCCCCCTCCACAATATCCAGGACATCATATCCTAATGGCTCCAATGTGACAGGGACCAGAATTTCTATTTCTTGATAAAAAGATTCAGACGCAGGCTTCACATCCCTGCGAATCGGATCATTCGAGCATTCCGTCATGTTCACGAATTGATAGGGAATCTTCTCACCTTTATGATAAATCGCAAAATCAGAATTGACCAATGAAACCTTTAAATTCAGTAGTTTCTTTTGTCGTATGGGCAGTGTATTAAAAACAGTAATTTGGTTAGGCCTGATATTTTCCCGGGATTCGCTGATTTTCCTGGTGAGATAATCGATGAGCGAATAGGATAGCTCATCTGCTTCGGTTAAACGCTGTAAAATAGATCGATTGGTTTTATCACTATTGCAGCCCCCGGCGCTAT
Source organism: Lentibacillus sp. (assembly GCF_035301925.1). Lineage (GTDB taxonomy): Bacteria > Bacillota > Bacilli > Bacillales > Amphibacillaceae > Lentibacillus. Next base: position 19,465 of record NZ_DATGTI010000135.1, read on the forward strand.
CATGCGCATGATTTCGTAATGCCAATTTCCACACCTTATCCAGTAAATCCTTTTTATAGGGAATCCCTACATGATCCGCTATCGCCATTAAAGGCTCTACCTGATAAATTAACCGGCGCTCCACTTTATCATTCAAATACTTATGATCATACCTGGTTGAATAAATGGATCGATGAATCTTGGATACTTGCGCGTTCAGCAATTCTCCTTGAACGGAAGGCAAATCCGATTTTTCCTCCATGATGCCTTCAAACAACTTGTCATAATTACTTTCAACAAGTTGGTCTTCTGACAAGTTCTCATTGAAATGATTAATTCTTTCTTTTAAATTCATGTCAACATAACGCTGATCCCCTCCAACTGGAAGTGCAATATGAGAAGAAACCGTGTCTTTTTTGACTTGCTCCATTACAGCATCACAGTTGTCACTTTCAATAAGCTGAACCCCTACAAAATAACCATCTTTTATATTATAAGCCATAACACGGCTGCCATCTTCAGATTCCCAGAAAAATTCCCTTTGTTTCATGTTGTCCGAAGATAATCCACGCCAAAAAACAGCTCTATGAATCCCCATCTGATGACATATTTTCGGCATGTCAATTGATTGACCAAAAGCATCGGGAATGTAGCCGAGTAAATCGGTCCCCCCGAACGAATTCCCTAGTTCCATTCCAATCTGTAAATTTCTAACCAATGACTCCCCGCGTACGATCATTTGATCAGACTGTGTATACCAGGGTCCAATTTTCAGCTTACCGTTCTCTACAAGCTCCATAAAACGCGCTTGTTTATCAGGGTTTGCCTCTAAATAATCCTCAACAATACTCGTCTGACCATCAAGCATGTAATAATCCAATATGCCTTCTTCCAGTGCCGTTATGACCTCGTCCACGTGATAGCATAATTGTATGAAAGATTCATTACTGGTAAAGTACCACTCATAATCCCAATGTGTGTGTGCAATAACGTGAATTGTATTTTCCATTTTAACACCCTGGCTTTCTATTAATCGCTAAGTTCTTCCAATTTATTCTGGATAATGTAATATAGATCTTTTTCTATATCAGCTGTTAAGATCGACTGTGTGAACTGTTCATCAATTAATGCCCGTGATAGAGTGCTGAGCAATTTCAAATGTTCATTGTTTTTCCCATCCGGAATTGCCAAAGCAAACGCGACTTCCACGGCTTTTCCATCCATCGACTCCCATTCGACGGGGTTGGAAAATTTAACTAGCATCAAAGATGGACTGATGACGGTTTTATGCTTGCAATGTGGTATGGCCACCCCGTCTTTAAAACCGGTTGTCACTTCTTTTTCGCGTTTCTTCAATCCTTTGTAATAAGCCTTTGGGGATTTCACAACCCCCTGCTGCTCAGCAAAAGCGGCAATATAATTAAGCGCCTCATCTTTTGTTTTCACTGAAGAATCGAAAACAATATTATTCATATTAAAAATTTTATTTATCAATTAGTCCACCCTCTTTTTTGTAAAACCAATAATCACTGCCGTTACAAGCACACCTGTCAACACGCTGAATATCCATGTGACGAAAGGAACGGGCTGTTCGATATAACCAACAAAAGTTCCCAGCGGTGAACCGATACCACCAAAGAACTTGATACCCAAACCTGCTGCCAGCCCGCCTGCAACAGCTGAACCTGCAACAAAAGCCGGAATCATACGGACAGGATCTTGTGCCGCGAACGGAATAGCGCCTTCTGTTACACCTACAATCCCCATACCAAAGGCACTATTCGCTGAAACTTTTTCGGTTGGAGAAAATTTCTTTTTAAAGAGAATAGATGCCAGCCAAATACCCAATGGGGCAACAGAAATAGCCGCCTGTGTTGCTGTTTGCGGAACAAAATTAGCGCCTTCCACTCCGTATTTAGCTATGGTATCTGTAAAAACAGCAGTACCAAATACAAGCGCCGTTTTATTAAATGGTCCGCCTAAATCAAAGCCAACCATCGCACCAATAATAACGCCCACGATTACTGGGGCTGAACTGTAATTTTCGTTTAATGTCGTCAGACCATCATATAGGAAGTCCATCATTGAAGCCATTGGATTTCCAATTACGTATAGTACAAATAAGGAAATTAACAGTGTACTGACAAATGGAATCAGCATAATTGGAACAATCGGCTGAATTAGTTTTGGATATGGAATCTTTTTCAATAATTTGACAAAATAACCAGTAGCAAAAGCTACCAGTATAGCTCCCAAAAACCCGCTTCCAGCATCTGCACCCAACATTTCAGCATCATTTGCAATATAGGTGCCGATCATGGCTGCAGCAATGGCTGGCTTACCAGCGATGGAGTTCGCTACAAAACCCGCAAACAGGGGAATCATTAATAGAAAACCAACCTGCCCAATATCGAATAAATTTGACATTAATTCCCCCATCACTGTTGATTCATTAAAACCCCAATCAACAATTCGTCCTGCCTCATCTCGCTGAAATGCTGACACATTTGCTATGGCTAAGATCAGTCCTGATGCAATTACCATCGGAATCATGTAGGAAATACCCGCCATGATGTGTTGGAAGAAACCGCCTTCTTCCGTTTTTCCCATCTTGGCAACGCCCGCTTTCGTGCCTTTTTCGCCATAAACTTCCGCACTTTCTAAAGCGGTTTCAAGTACTTCCTGAGGATTTCTTATTGCTTCTGATGCCTTGACTCTCTTCACCCGTTTCCCCGAAAAACGTGTCATATCAATATTTATTTCCACAGCTAAAATAACAACGTCTGCATCTTCAATTTCCTGTTGAGTTAAACCATTCTCGACACCAATTGAACCTTGTGTCTCAACTTTAATGTCATAACCTTGATCCTGGCCGGCTTTTTCCAGTGACTCAGCAGCCATATATGTGTGGGCAATTCCTGCGGAACAAGCGGTAACCGCAACAATTTTCTTTTGAGACATTTGCAGTCCTACCTTTCTATTTATGTGTATTTTAAAAAAACTCTTCACTTAAATTTGACTTTATTTAGTATTCTTCCTTGTTTCTTATCACCGCCTACTATTCATAGACTCATATCTAACTAGCTATTGTCAGTGTATTATGAAGAAGTGATTATGAAAACACTTTCAATAAATGTTGTTTAAAGTATCTTTTTTAATGTATTTTTTGAAATTACTTTCAATCATTTCCTTAAATTGACCTATGAAGACAGAATTATCAATCCTGGTGTTTACCTGTATCGTATTCTCGATAAACGTTAAGCACAAAGACGATCGTCACTTGCGTTTATGCTTGCCCTTCCGGTCACCATTACTAATACTCCTTTTGCTAAAAACTTCAATTTCCCAGCAAAATGCGTCTATAAAGCGTGTTATTTCTTTTATGGTAGCCGGATAATAATTTTAAAAAGGAAGAGACACATTGGAGATTAAAGTATGTATGCGAAAGTTCTAGGGAATACATTGCGGGAAGACGAAAAGTATGTGACATGACACTTGAGGAACTGGCATATGAGTCTCGCATGGATGAAAAGCACCTTGGCAAGTGCAACGCCTACTGGATCGACCATCGGAAGTTTCCACTGCCCGCTATTCTTATATGCCATCCACATAGCATATAGACTTTCCCCGTAAAATTCCCGATAAGGATCGTTTATACCCAGCTTTAGCATATGGTAATGGATTCTTTTTTCATTTTGCTTGAAAATCTCTTCAAACGACATGTTGTCATTGTCATGCATTTGCTTCCCCCCCTTGATACGAGTCTTGAATGTTCAACCGGTGAATGTGGTTATGAATTCTCCGCTTGTTCTGTTTGAAAATCCTCTCGAATATGAGCTTGTTATTTGTCATT
>NZ_DATGTI010000136.1:0-3840 GCF_035301925.1 Lentibacillus sp.
GTTTCTTTTTAAATGACTCCCAATGCTGATGCTTATCAAAGAATATTTGTTTCAAAATATTTTTCTCCATATATTAAAGATACCACAGTCAAAAACACCGTGGTACCACCAAAATTTTATACTTTCTTATCTTTTAAAAAAGGAATCGAACAGCTTGTCCAGGAAGGCGCCATCCAATTGTATAAACATTACCGCACCGAATCGTATATCCTTGGAGCAGTTGGTGAACTGCAGTATGAAGTTTTCCAGTACCGGATGCGGAATGAATACAATGTGGAGGTCATGCTCGAACCAATCGGTGAACGTGTGCCAAGATGGCTGAAGCCCGACCAGGTCGACCCGTCTCTTTATGATGAGCGCAATATGCTGGTCAGGGACCGCTCCGACAATTACGTGGTATTGTTTAAGAACGACTTTTCCCTGAACTGGTTCAAAGATAATCATCCTGATATCGAACTGATCGATCTGTTTGATGTGAATCAGTATGATCAGACAACATGATGACATGCGATATGTGGCGCACAGAATTTCTGCTATGAGATTCTGTGTGCTTTTTTCATGTTGAGATCGTGAAAGTCCTTGCTCTTTTATTGATTCTGTTTTTCTCGTGTTGATATTCTCATTCTTCCGTTGATATTTCATTTATTCTGTTGATTCCTTCTCTCTTCCGTTGATATTTCCTTTCTCCTGTAGATACCTTCTCTCTTTTGCCGAAACCTTCCACCCTCCTGCAGATATACTTCCACCGTGCACCCTTTGTTCTTCGCCCTATTAGAATAACTCGGCATTCGCCTCGCCTTATAGCGAGTGCCGAAGTTTTTCTTATAAGGTCAACCAAAATTTATACTTTCTGACGTTATAAAAAATGGCCGCCCCAAAAGCTTACCTTTTGAGACGGCCTTCCAATCGCCAGGATTAAAGTCAGGAAAGTTTCCCGGCGTCATATTAGCTGATCCTCTGCGTCAGATTAGCTGATTCAGTTCATAGCTGGGATACTGCTATCCCGTACAGCAATATATTCAGGCCGTTTTTTACCGCCCGAATATGGTTCAACTAAGCGATTTTCCACACTGTTATAAACCATGAATAAGTTGTTCCGCGGATATGGTGTAATATTACTGGTTGAACCATGCATCGTATTACATTCAAACAGCGTTATTGAGCCTGCTCTTCCTGTCGGTACGGAAATACCGCCGCCTTTTTCGGCAAGCCAGCGCAGACTCTCCTCGTCAGGCACACCAACTTTCTGTTTTTTCAGCGACTCTTTATAGTTATTGTCGGGTGTTTCCCCTACACAGCTGACATAGTAGTTCTGGGACCCCGGTATAAGCATCAAAGGCCCGTTAAATGTATAGTTGTCGGATAAGGCAATCGATAAACTGACCGCCCGCATCCGTGGCATACCGTCCTCGACATGCCATGTTTCAAAATCAGAATGCCAGTCAAATTCTTTACCCTTGAAACCAGGTTTATAATTGATACGGGATTGATGGATATAAACATCGCTTCCCAGCAAATGATTGACAATGTCGAGTATCCGCTGGTCGTTTGCAACGTCTTTGAAGTAGTTGTCGTCTTTGTGTACGTGAAAAATAGAACGGATGTCATCGCTTTCCGGTTCACGGATCACTTTATCGGAAGTGACATTTTTGTTCGAATCCTGCAATTCAAAAATGGCTTTCTGCATGTCTTTAACTTCCTTATCAGAGAAGAAATTCTCGATCTGCAAAAACCCATTTTGTTCATAGGAATCAAGCTGTTCTTTTGAAATAGGGGCCTGATTATCTTTGGATCGATCCGTGTGTATCACAGGGTCCTTCCGTTCTAAAATTTCCGGCTGGTCCTTCTTTCGTGATGGATAAAGATCTTCCATTATAACAACACTCCCTATTTAAATTTTTCACTTAAACGAAATATGCTATGAAGTTTCCTGGTTAGCCGGGAAACTTTCCTGCAAATTTAACGACATCTCACCCTTCTTATTTAGAGCCTAAAATCCCTAATATAAAAACCATTTAAAATTATTGTACAATTAACCTATTATTATTGCAAGGGGGGCTTGAGAAAAAACCCGGTTGCCGCCTTGTCTTTTTCAGAGGTCGGATTGGTGAAAATCGGTGTGCCAACCCATTTCGGTAATTAAATAACGCCTGAAATGGATACTTTCTGTTCGCAAGAAAAAACTGCCCTATCATGTGACATCAATCAGATAAAACAACTTCAGATTTCAAGAATATTTATTTACTATTTGTCCAGTTTTTTGCTTTATCGGTCTTCAACGCTTTATAAAACGACACAATCATCAGCAGCATAATAATGGAGAATGGAAGTGCTGCTGAGATTAACGCATTTTGTAAGGCTTGAAGCCCGCCAGTGTATAACAGAACAGCTGCAATGGCCGATTGTGCGAACCCCCATGTGAACTTTACCGTCGTCGGGGGTGACAGGGATCCATTAGTCGTCTGCATACCGAGGACAAAGGTTGCCGAATCCGCTGATGTAATAAAAAAAGTACTGATCAGCAGAATTCCCAGAATGGACAAAACCATCCCGAGGGGCAACTGATCAAACATCCCGAATAAGGCCTGTTCATCCGGCAGTCCGGCAATATCAGCGCCATTATTCTGCGCATCGATGCCTGATATCCCAAATGCTGAAAACCATAGAAAGCTGACGACAGACGGCACAATCAGAACACCGGCCAAAAATTCCCTTATCGTGCGTCCTTTTGAGACGCGGGCAATGAATATCCCGACAAACGGGGACCAGGCCATCCACCACGCCCAAAAGAAGACCGTCCAGTCCAATACCCATTGCCGTTCACCTTCGTCATTAGGTGCCAAACGGAAACTCTCGGAAGGAAGCTGCTGAATATAGGCACCGATCGTATCTGTAAATGAATTAATGATATACAAAGTTGGACCCAGAATAACCGTGGCCAGAAGCAATATAACACCTAACCCCATATTGGCATTACTCAAATACTTAATACCTTTACTAAGACCGGTATACGTTGAAATCATAAATAACACGGTCACGACCAAAATTATCAAGAGCTGGACCCAAAACGAAATCGGGATATCAAACAGAAAAGCGACACCGCCGTTAATTTGTGTTGCGCCAAAGCCGAGTGTCGTTGCCACACCTACAATGGTTGCAAATACAGCAATGACATCGACAGCCTTTCCCCACGGTCCTTTCATTCTATCGCCAAACAGCGTTTCCAGTGAAGCACTGACCAGGCCTGGCTTTTCATGACGGAACATAAAGTACGCCAGAACAAGTGCAATAACCGCATAAATGGCCCATGCATGAATGCCATAATGAAAAAATGTCACACGCAAGGCATCTTCAAGTGCCTCCGTAGTCCCGGGCTCAGCTGTTGGAGGTGTTTTAATATAGTGAGAGACGGGTGATGCTACGCCGTAAAATACGAGACCAATGCCCATCCCCGCACTAAACAGCATGGCAAACCATGATGAATAACTGAATTCCGGTTTTTCGCCCGGTCTTCCGAGTTTGATTTTCCCATAAGGACTGATGACCAAATATAAACAAAATAACACAAACAACGTGACAATTAATAAGTAGAACCAGCCAAAATGGGCAGATATATACCCCATAATCGAACCTGAGATATTTTCAAAACTATCTGGTGTAACGACCCCCAATATGGATAGTGCAACGGTAAGGGCAAGCGTAATCCAAAATACCATTGTAACCTTCTTCATATCAGTCAACCTTCCTTTTTAATGATGCAATACTAATGATGCAATACGGACAATTAATCCATACAGTTAGTTTTTCTTTGGAACGTTATTCTATACAGCAGTGGATTGA
>NZ_DATGTI010000137.1:0-2540 GCF_035301925.1 Lentibacillus sp.
AAAAGTCCAAGCAGTGGAAGTATCATTAACCTCGCCAGCAACCGTAAAACCGGATACTTTTTCAAGAAAAACACGATTGAACTTAGCCACCATTGGATCATCTTCCACAATTAATACATGTATCATACGTTATCACCTTCGTCAGGAATAATTATGTCAAAAACTGTTCCTTCGCCCTTTTCAGATGTTACTTCCAGTACTCCGCCTAATTCATCCAGTGCGCGTTTTGTCAAAAATAAGCCATAACCACGATTGCTTCCTTTTGTAGATGTCCCTTTTTGAAAAATGGCTTCCCTTTCGGACGGCGTTAAACCAGTTCCATTGTCCTGAATAGAAAAATGAATCTGTTTGTCTATGTAGTTCATCGTAATAAGAACATGTTTATCTTCTTGGTCTGCTACAGCTTCCATCGCGTTATCACTTAGATTACCGATCATTGTGATGACCCATTCCATCTTTTTCGTGTTTTTTAATATCGGTAATGGTTGTTCACCGCTTAATTCTACGGTCACCCCATTGTTTCTAAATTGATTGAACTTGTTAAGTAAATAACCAGCTAAGACTGGATCCTTCACAAGGCGGGACACAGCCCCTACTTCTTGTTGATAATTATCGGAAATATAGTTAATATAAGCATCCAGTTCCTCGTAAGACTCCGTTTGGATCATCGCTGATATGACATGCATTTTGTTCATAAATTCATGCGTTTGTTCCCGTAGTGTGTCGGCATACGCTTTTGCATCGGTTAATTGCTCTGCTAAAGAAGTGACTTCTGTCTTGTCACGGAAAGTTGCGATCGTGCCTACTGTTTCATTCCCGGATACAACAGGCATGATATTTACAATGATATGAATCCCGTTCAGCTGTTGCTCCTGATCATATTCCGCCTTTTGATTAAGCAATTCCTGCCTCAACGCTGATGATGGCAAATAAGATTCGACAGGTTGACCAAGTGGATTCCCGGAAAGTCCGGCCCTATGAAACAGATCCTTCGCCGCATTGTTGGCAATGACGATTTCATTCTTTTCATTAATAGCTATAATACCTTCCCTCACGGACGCAAGCATGGCATCGCGTTCCTGGAATAACTGCGCAATCTCCCTTGGTTCCAAACCATATAATGTATGTTTTACACGGCGTGCCAACAGAACGGCTCCAATCCCCCCTACAACAATCCCTGCAGCGGTACCTATATACACAATATACCGACTGGCAAAAACCGCGTCCTCTACCTTATCTAGTAATACACCTACCGCAACAACCCCAACTTGTTCATTTTCGTTCCAAATGGGCATAAATGCACGCATGGATTCCCCTAGCGTACCCTCTGCCACCGATGTATACTGTTCCCCTTGAAATGCTCTGTCTTCATCATTACCAACAAAATATTGCCCGATTTTTTCTTCTACAGGATGTGATCTGCGAATATGGTCATTATCCATGACGACAATATAATCGACATTCGTATCCTCCTGCACAACGGCTGTATACGCCTGGATTTTCGTCGTCCGCATATCTCCGGATAAGCCGTCGATAACTTCACGCGAATGACTGACTGCACGCGCAATGTCCATCACGTTTTCAGCCTGATTTTCTCTTGTCTTTTCACCCATTTCACTAGCGATTAAGATACCGGTAACTGATAATGCGATAATTAACACGACACAGACCAATAGCATAATCCACGTTTGCAGCCGGATTGGTTTTCTTTTTCGTGAAAGTTTCATTGGACGCTCCTAGACACTTGATAATTTATTTTCCAAATCTACTATATCATAACTTTTGAAGCTGGGACGGAGGGACAGGTCCCTTGTCCCTACTGCTAAAATGCGGTGGAAAATTTTTCATTTAACCAGAAAAAGGAACGCGCAAAAGAAGAATGCCAGGAGAAGAGTTTCTTTAATAATTATTTTATTTAGGTCCCTACATTGACTTTTTCAAAAATCAAATATTGATAGATGAACGTCTGTGCATACAAAAAGCAGCTTGATATGCTTTTATCAAAACTGCCGAAACTTGGCCTACCGAACAATAAAGTAAAACTCCAATCAGTGGGGGCTTACTGCCATTTAAACGGGGGATAAAGTCTAACAAGGGTTCTAATACTCCGAGGACCGATGGTAAACCTAATAATATCGAAAACTATCAGATAACGAACTAGTAACAGGGATTCAAATTACAATCATCTTAAACCTATCGAGAAATATGAACACTCTAAAAATCCACCACCAACGTACAAGAAATTTTACAGTTTGGGTTTCAGAAAGATGTAATAGATTACTCCCCTTCATTCCGTTTCCAAGGCAAGCAGATCTTTGTATGTAATTGCCAGCCGTTGTTCTTTTATCTCTTCTACTTGTTCATTCAGATTGGTCACCATTTTATTGATTTTCTGGTCGAGGTCTTCCAGTAACTGCTGGTTATGTTTCTTTAACTTTTGGCTTTTTTCATCCAAGGCGTCAACAATTTTTCCTTTTTGATCATCAGCAATTACCTCATCAACCAGCTTCAATAGATCTTCATCACATGCATTGATATTA
>NZ_DATGTI010000138.1:0-19740 GCF_035301925.1 Lentibacillus sp.
GTCACTTCCTTTTTAGGTATTTTTGGGTGTGTGGTTACCTCATTAATACCCTATATTGAAGGGGGTGGCAAGTTTTTTTGTATAAAAACGCATGAAATCGGGAAAACTAGTAGTTTTTACTAAGAAACTTTTGACAATACGCAATTTTTAACAGGGGGGTTCAGCATGAAAGTAAAACTTGCCGTCTTTTGCCCTGAAAACATCAGGGACAGACTTTCCGCCTATGTTGAGGGAATGGCAGATATCGAACTTTTTCCGTTTGTCTATTCTGAAGCCAGTGAAACGCCGGAATTGGTGGAAAAAGCGTTTATGTGTGATATCTATTTATTTACTGGTGCTCTGCCGTATTTATATGCAAAAGAAATCATTGATAAGAAAAAACTTCCCGCTGTTCAGGTAGATTTTGATGCGTATATGATTTTGACCTCCTTCTATCATGTCAAAAATGATCTGAACAAAGAGCTGACACGGCTTTCCATTGATGTACAGGACGCCAGGCATGTAGACGAGGTTCTTCACGAAATCAGCAGCAGCCGTGACACCATTTATACTTACAGCTACGGAAGCGATCGGGGCACTGATATCAGACGAATCGCGGATCACCATGAGAAACTCTGGAGCGAGGGAAAAATTGATTACGTCCTGACATCTATCAATGAAGTTGATCAAATCATAAAAGAACGCAGCATACCAGGCAGTTGTATGACAATCCCAAAATTGAATCTTATACATGCCATTGAAAAAGCGAAATCAATTGCCGCCATCAACCAATCAAAAAGTGCACAAATTGTGGCTGGTTTTGTCCGTATGAAAGACTTTGAGGCCATTCAGAAGGAAAAAGGCGAATTGTATGTACAGGAGCTGCAGCTGACATTGCACCAGATTTTATTGGATTATTCAAAAAGAACGTATGCATCTGTTTTGTCAAACAGCCATGATCAATTCGCTTTATTCGGGACACGCGGCATGCTGAACCACATCACGAACCATTATCGCGATTTTCCGCTGTTAAAAGAAATGGAACATAAGCTGAATACACCGGTTGATATCGGGTTCGGACTCGGACTGACCGCCAAACAGGCCGAGGACAATGCCAAACTTGCACTGAAAGCATGTGACGGCAAGGACGAAGGAACATGTTATGTCGTTAATGAACGGCGTGATATGATCGGACCGCTCGGTGTCAAAAAAGAATTTAACGCATCCATGCTATACCAGTCTTTGATTCACGAGGCGAAATTAAATAATGAATTATCCTATAACTTCATTGACTTTATCGAAATCCGGAACAATGAGCCATTTTCTTCCAATGATATTGCCAAACATTACGGGGTAACCAAGCGAAGTGCTGAACGGACCATTAAAAAATTGGTTGCGGGTAATGTCATAAAAGCGATCGGCGAAGAAAAGCCATATGTGAAAGGCAGGCCGCGGAAACTGTTCAAGCTGAATCAATGAGCAAACAAAAAGACCGGGTATGTCATATCCGGCCTTTTTCCATTTAGAATTTGCTGCTAAACAAGTTATGACAACCTTATCAAAGATTGATGCTGAGTCAGTAATCAGAACAGGGGCATGATTGTAACGATAAAGTCGATACGATAAGCTTCCGTCCCCTTGAAACGATCATCCTGGCTTTCGGTTTACCGTTAAAAGCCATCGTAATACGTATCCTTAAATCTACGGTGCTATATATTTAATAACGCGCGCACATCTTCTTCACTCAGGCTTGACAGCATCGTCTCACCCGGTTGGATGACCTGATCGATCAGCTCGCGTTTTTTCTGCTGCAGTTCATATATCTTTTCTTCAATCGTTCCTTCTGTCACCAGACGGATCACCTGAACGACATTTTTCTGGCCGAATCGGTGCGCCCGTCCTGTTGCCTGATCTTCAACTGCCGGATTCCACCATAAATCATAAAGAATGACGGTATCCGCACCGGTCAAATTCAGTCCGGTGCCCCCAGCCTTCAGGGAAACAAGGAACACGCTTTTTTCCCCGTCATTGAACCGGTCGCTCATTTGAACACGTTCTTCAGACCCGGTCTGGCCGTGCAAATAGAAATAATCAATACCCTCTTCCTGCAATTTTTCCATAATGATTTCGTGCATGCTGGTAAACTGCGAGAAAATCAGCATCCGTTTGCCATTGGCCACCGCATTACGGACCGTTTCCATCAGCTGATTCAATTTGCCTGACTCACCTTCATAATTGTCCACAAACACAGATGGATGACAGCAAATCTGGCGCAGGCGTGTCAGACCGGCCAAAATTTTCATCCGATTTTGCTGGAAGCCGCTCTCTTCCATGGACTGAGCCGCTTCCTGCTGCAGCTGACGCCAATACCCGACATACAAGTCCTTCTGATCTTTCGTCAGTTCTGATACGTGGACCGATTCAATTTTTTCGGGTAGTTCTTTCAGGACATCCTGCTTGATGCGCCGCAAAATGAACGGTCTTGTCATTGACGCGATTTTGTCGTGTTCAAGTTGTTTGAACTTGCGCTGATTTGGCATCAGTCCCGGTAGAATCACTTGAAAAATCGCCCACAGTTCATCAATCGAATTCTCAATCGGTGTGCCGCTCAGAGCAAACCGCCTGCCCGCCTTAATCTGACGGATGGCCTTGGATGTTTTCGTTGCATAGTTTTTAATGTATTGTGCTTCATCAAGAATCAGTGTCTGAAATGTCTTTTCCTGGTATTGGTCAATATCCTGCCTTAGTGTCGCGTAGGATGTGATCCAGACATCCTTATCACTGTATGCCTCAATCATGTTTTGACGTTCGGACGGTGTCCCGGTTAGAACGGCCACCTGCAAATCGGGCGCAAATTTTTCGAACTCATTTTTCCAGTTATAGATAACCGATGACGGTGCGACAATCAGATGCGGTGTATCGCCGGGCTCTGATAAGATATAAGCAATACTTTGCACCGTTTTCCCGAGCCCCATGTCATCCGCGAGAATACCGCCAAGATGGTAATGGCTGAGCGACTTGAACCATTGGTAGCCCGTCAGCTGATAATTCCTGAGCTCAGCGTTTAAGTTTTCCGGGAGCGGATAGACTTGTTCTTCCGGCGAGCGCAGTTGATGTAAGAGCTTCCGGAAAGCCGGGTCATATTGTTTTGGCGTATCGATCAGTTCATCCACTTGCGTCCCGCGATAAACAGGCATCTGCACATTCCCATCCTGCAAATCAGCCTGCTGTATATCCAAATCATCAAAAAGCTGTTTCATGGACGCAAATTCTTCCCCTTCCAAGGAAATGAATGCGCCATCCTGCAGACGATAGTAACGCTTTTTCTCCATGACGGCATTGAGAACCTGATTCACTTCTTCATCATCAATGCCATCAATATCAAACCCGATATCCAGCAGATTATTCGAGAATTCCAGCCGGACACTTGTACTTGGTGATGGCTGTTTATCAATGAAAAATCGGCGGATCTCATCGGTCATATATAATTCAAGATATTTATCAAGCACCGGCAGCACACTGAACAAAAAGTCGTACAGCGTCTCCTCGTCGATAGGGATATAGAGCTCTTTCCCGTTGTAATGGAAGTTCGCATACTCAATCAGATTCATGATCTGCTGTTCTTTTTCCACATCACGGATAATAATGATCTCATCTTTATCCGGTTCACGCCCATTAAACGGGTCAATCTCATAACGGCCGTAATGGTAGGTCAAGTTGCCGACAATCCAATCATTCTGCAAATCCAAATATAACCTGGATTCGAGCGGCAGCTGGATAATCTCATTTGCGATGTTTTCCGAAATTTGGACATCGCCAACTTTTTTCAGTGACGGAACCACTTGTGAAATAAAAGCATCGGCTTTTTCCTTTGTTATTGGCAAACGATCACTACGTTTACCAGCAGTGATAATTTGGGAAATAACCGGAATCTGTTCTTTCGGCGGAAAATAGAAAGTGCCCTGTGAAAATAACAGATTATAGCGTTCAAAATAGGCGATGGATTCCATGTTGTGCATCCATAAGGACAGTTCGCCGGTTTCAGTTTTAGTCAGATCAAACTGAAATGGGAACTCTCCCTCAGCCATTGTAATGTTTTGATAGTTTCCTCCCGGGGATTTAACGGTAAAGTCACGCTCCGCAAGCATCTTCAGCAGCTGTTTTGCACTCAGCGGCGGAATGATCACCGCCCGTTCCGGAGCATCCATAAACCGGTAGATTTCCCTGTCGTCATATACCTTTTCATTGTTCAAAATGTCATACAGCAACTCGAGAATTTGCATATCCCGTTCATGAAAATAATGGATTTCCGGATTATATGTGAATGTTTTCGTGAAGTAATGCTCGTTGCCGGTAAAAACGTCATCCAGAAATGCCTGAACCTTCTTGACAACAAGAGGCCGGTTTTCACCGACTTTCAATTCCAGAAGCAGATTATGTTCGGCATTCCATCTGCAATAATACGCAACATGCAGTGGTACTTTCTGCAATGTGATTTCCGATGCCGGCTGATAGGTGGTTAATGATGCGATGGCGTTCATCAGCCAATCGGTCGTCCGGTAATCCCTGGACATTTTCACAGGATTATCAATATCACTATTACTGATCTTGATCAAGACCGCTGCGATGTGCTTACAAGGGCCAAAAGTGGCATAGGCCGGACAATCACAATACACGTCCAACGAGCCATTTGAAAGCTCGGATGTGTTGATTTCCACAAAATATTCATCGGACCCCTGAACCGACGCGGACCAGATTTTAAAATTTTTATCATAAATCAGATCACTGACCAGACCTCTATGGTAATATTCCAAGCCGCGCTGATAGACGACGGCTGAAAACATTTTTTGTATATCAATATCGCGTATATGTTTCAAAACACATTTACCCTACCTTCTGCCATCTTCTTAACTATTAATATTGTAAATGACACAACACGGTTTTTAAACTAAAGTCTACTAAAAGGATAGGAGAATTGAGTGGATTATAAACGTGATTTCCAAAGAAAATGCTGGGTAGACAAGACATTCACCCGGTTGAATAATGGAGGTGGTCAATCAAACCAAAATGAGAAACCCCGGTATGTGCCGAAGTTCTCCATTACAAGTATCACTTCATTTTTTCCGGAAGTGCGTGGATGGATGCAATCAGATCGTTCAGTTTGCCTTCTATCCGGTGCAGCAAATAAAATGTCACCATGATCGGAAAGCCAACTTCTGTAATAAAAGATACCCATGTTTCCACTGATATAACCTCCCTCGTCAATTTGAATGTGTGATGCTGCCATGTCGCTTGACTGATTAACCGTTGGACGCTCAAATTTGGTTTGATTATCATGAAATTGAAAATGCCTCCCCCGATTTTGGCTGCAACTCTCCCAAAATAATGTGATCCGTCTGGTTCTGAGTGTGGATCTCCTGACATCGAGAGAATCTCCCTCGAATCGATTGCCGCTCTCCTGGTTTTGAGTATAACGCTCCCAATATTGAGGGCTGCCCTCCCAAAACCGAGTGTTGCTTTCCTGAAATCACAGCACCTTCCCGACTTCCCCTGCTGATTTTAGCAGCTGCTTTTGCAAATAGACCAGAGCAATGGTGCCACTGGTCTTTACCTTATTGTTATGGAAGTTCGATTTCGACAACATTGCGATCCACAATGCGGGCGCTCTTTTTGGAAACAAGATCACCACCTGATGATGTGAATGCATTTTGCGTCAGAATTTCGTCCATTGCACTACTGACCGCGGCCGGATCAACTGGTTCAACAGGTTTTTC
Source organism: Lentibacillus sp. (assembly GCF_035301925.1). Lineage (GTDB taxonomy): Bacteria > Bacillota > Bacilli > Bacillales > Amphibacillaceae > Lentibacillus. Next base: position 5,754 of record NZ_DATGTI010000138.1, read on the forward strand.
CAGCGAATACGTAACGGTCTTGTCGTCTTCATTCAAGAATTTCAATTCAATCTTTTTCACCATTTGCCCTCCTTTCAATGATATATTTCAGTGTTATTCCTGTGTGATTTCCGAGTCGTCGCTGCGTTCGATCGTATAAAGCGGACGCTCCTGAAGATCTGCAACAGCTGTAGCGATTGCATACAACTGATCTGCTGTCGCTTCCGGTTTCACATTGTTAAAAGTTTTTGATTTAAAAATAGTCTCGCCTGTCATCATATCGTCTCCATCATCCAGAATTAATGTCAGTCGGGATCCTACTTTTTGTGCCACAGCCATGTTGATCACCTCCTTTCACTCCTATAATAGAATGAAAGGCGCAAAAAGGGGCATCTTGATAAAAAATATTTTTCGAAAAGTGATGTCCCTTTTTTAAGATGGGCTGCGATTATAGTTATAGGAGGGAATTCCGATTTTTGGGAAACAGTGCTAAAACAGAAAAATCCAGGCAGTCCCTCGGCTGTCTGGATACGGCGGAGGCTATGGTCAGTCTGGTTGTGAATTGTGAACTTTGGCGTTTCCCGTATAAGCTTTGGCGAAAATACTGTGCGAAAACAACATGAACTCTGGCGTTTTTAGTTAGTTGGTTTTTCTTACAACTGCTGTATAAGCAAATATATACCGGTAAAAAACAGTAAAATATACGTCAATTTGCGGAACAGTTCCTGATTGACCCAGCGAAAAAGGATTTGTCCCAGAAATAATCCGATGACGACCATTGGCAGACCCGCTGCACTTGATTTCCAAATCTCTGCTGACGTGCCGGCAAACACAACCTGGATCAGCAAACTGATCGCATAAATCCACAGATAAAATGCCAGCGTTGTCCCGCGCAGCTTTTCCTTTGCTGTGTCCGTTCCGGAAAAGTACAGCAATAACGGCGGTCCAGGCATCCCGATACTCGTTGTGAATGCACCCGAAAAGCCGCCTGCTGCGAGATCGCGTTTTTGTGACCCGTTGATTCGGAAGTTCAGCATCAACAGTACCGTCAAAACCAGGATCAGCATACTGACACCGATCTTCAGCAGAGTCATGTCAAGCGTTAAAAATATCGCAATACCGATTGGCAGACCAGCCAGGCTCCCCGCGACAAAACGCTTTAGTATGCCCATGTCAATATCTTTCTTGATTTTCATGATAAGTGCCGCCGAAATGACGAGTGATAAAATCAGATTGATCTGAATGGCTTCCCGCGGTTCAAACAGTAACAGCAGAAACGGTGTCGCCATGATGGAAAAGCCAAAACCTGTACTTGTCTGTAAAATAGAAGCAACGAATATAATAATCGAAAATAAAATAAAGGATTCCAAATAAACACCTGCTAACACTGAATTGTTTTTTCCAGTATAACAAACAATAAGAAAGACCCGGGATTTTTCTTAACGGGTTCAGTTTTGGGAAAGAAAATACAAAATAACATAAATTTCAGGGATACAAATCACAAGGGTGAATTAGTATCCCTTTTTTATTGATATGACAGTGCTCGATTCAACTTATACAACGAATTAACATACCAAATAACATACGAATTATCAGATGTACATAAATTTATGTACACTTGTTAATATGTCTGCCAAAATGCTTGTTATTTGCAATACTATTTGATGTGATAATTATGGTGTAATAACTTTTCTGATTTTTTAGAAGGTACGAATTCATTATGTTAAAATATACGTATACAACAAACGGGCCATTTTGTGGAATAACTGGTACCGCCTCGAAATGGATTAAGGAGAGAAAAACGATGACGGTAATATTGAAAAAAATGAATTCAATTGAATTCCAACAATATCTAAGTTATGCAATTAAAAACTTTGCAGACGAACAAATTAAGTCCGGTAATTGGGAGCAACAAGGGGCAATTAGTAAGGCAACAGAGGAACACAAAAAGTTATTACCTGATGGAGAGAAAACTGAAAACAACTTTTTATTTACAATTCGTGACGGAGATCTAGAGATTGGAATGATATGGCTAGCACAAAGAAATAAAAAAGGGTTTATTTATGATATTAACATTTGGGAAGGCAACCAAGGCAAGGGTTATGGAAAACAAGCAATGAAGGAAGTTGAAATCGTAGCTAAAAATATAGGATTGGAAAAGATAGGACTTCACGTCTTTGGCCACAACAAAGTGGCAAGGGGTTTATATGAAAAATTAGGATATATAGAAACAAGTGTAAAAATGGAAAAATCATTATAAGTTATAAACCTTATTCCATAATCGGGCGCGATTGTGGAAAAGAAAAATAAATTATAACGCTTTAAAAACGCTCAGAAGATGTCTGAGCGTTTTAGTTTGCTATTTATATTGTTAATTTGCAGGTGAAAATGAAACTAATTAGTGCATTTTTCCCCTCGCTAATAGCATTTTTCTCTCTTGGAACTGAACCCCTTAGGTTTTTCCTCGGGCCTTCCTTTATTTTGAAAGCATTTTAATCACTGATAACCCCGCACGCAACGCGTTTACCGGCATCTCCTGACGGCTGTGATTCATAATCATCGGCATCTGAATGGATCACCAGTGTGGTTCCGCCTTCTTTCAGGAGTGAATTTTCTTCACCCTTATCCAGGGTAACCATCTCTGCTGCCGCATCCGCAAAAACATTTCCCTCCTGATCAACTTCTATGTTAGGCAAATCACCCGCATGCGGGCCCTCCGGATGATCAAAACCATGTTTCGCATCAGTCGGATTGAAGTGTCCACCGGCCGATTTAAAATCCGGCGCTTCACAAACACCATTTTCATGAATGTGGAAGCCATGCGTACCAGGCTCCAGATCAGATGCTTCAAGTGTCACCTTCACACCACGATAAACCGGTCTGATGATGGCAGAACCAACTGCTTCCTTTTCCTGATTATACATAGTCACTTCCACTTTATCCGTATCTTCACTCACATTCCCGGCTGTTTCGATACCAGGATCCGAATAATGACCGGTTTCTTCCATATCATCATCTGTATCCGCACAGCCACCTAAAACAATTGCAAATACCAGTCCGAAAAACAGCATCCATTTTTTCATTAAGTCATTCCCCTTTCAATTAATGGATATATTTTCTAATTTTAGTCTGTGCAAATTTGGCAAACTTATACAGTAACGTGTACGATTTGATATAATAAGGACTAATCATAATAGGAGAGTGATCAAATGGGTATTTTCGATGGTATGATGGGTAATGCATCAGAAGCTGATGCACAAGAGGTTGAAAAAGAACTGGGCGAATTATTATCACCCGGGGAAAATGTGGAACACGCTTATAAGCTTATCCGCGATCTGATGGTATTTACTGACAAACGGCTGATTCTGGTTGATAAGCAAGGTGTAACCGGCAAAAAAATTGAATATCATTCGATTCCTTACAAAAGCATTACACATTTTTCCGTGGAAACGGCCGGCACATTCGATCTGGAAGCCGAGTTGCTGATTTGGATATCCGGAAGTTCAGAACCTGTACAAAAGACGTTTAATAAGCAACTGAATATTTATAAGGTCCAGAGTGTACTCGCTGATTATGTGGCGGGGTAAAAGCATCTCAAGAAAAAGATGCTGGAACCGAAACGCTGTTAAATTTGCAAATCGCGCTGATACATCAGTTAAAGTTCCGATCGACAACCAAAAGCTGATCTCCCACAATGGAAGATCAGCTTTTTTCAATAATACCTATGCTGCAGAAACTTTACGGTTTTTACGCTTTTGACGCGGGTTGTGATGTTTCAAATATGGAATGACCCAGCGATCTAATCCAAAGCGGCCGGCATTGTAACCTGCAACGAGAAGGAAAACGGTGATGAGCACCATTTGAGCATTCGTGCTGACAGTACCGCTGAATAGAAACGCAAAGTTCATTGCAATACCCATTAGTGCCGCAAAGTTGGTGAAAATACCAAGGATGAGTGCTGCACCTACCAGAAATTCACCCCACATGACGATGAAGCTGAAAAGTTCTGCATTTGGCAGTGCCACCATTTCGAGAAAAGCCGCCCACCAACCCTGTACAGCCGGATTTTCGCCTCCCGCACTGGCAATGGCACCCTGGATAAATCCACTGGCGTCAAATCCACCGCTTGTGATCTTTCCAAATCCCGACGTCAGCCACTGATACCCGATATATATCCGCAAAAAGGCCAATATCCCTGCTACGACTTTGTTTTGACGAATGAACGCAAGAAACATGGTCAACATCTCCTTTATTTGTTCATTATTTCACAATTGATTTGAAAGATATATCTTTTTTTCACTTATATTATAACATCATAATGATAAAACCAATATAATATTGTTCATCATTTCACAATATAGTAACAAAGATATGGCGGAAATATGAACATATCCTTGTTTCCACCAGTATTAATGTTTAATCTTCTATTTTACTCAGATTCAGTACATTCATAATGACAACAAATATCGCCGCAAAGAATGTAAAAATGACTTCTACGCCGAGACGTCCGATGAAATAAAAGCAGACAAATGGCTCGAAGAAAATGATTGCTCCGATGTATCCAGACTGGGATAACCATTTATTTGCAGAAGTCGTCGACAAGTTCCAACTTCCACTGAACAAGAAGTATGGTAAACTATCATAAGGTGTGCAGCAAAATTTAAGCCTGCCTTGACTATCCCGCAGAATGCGCCACGTCTGATCCTTGATGAACCAACGTCCTTCATGGATATCCCATCCAAACAGCTGCTCATCGAGATATTAACCGATTGGATGGATCAGGGGGAACGCAGAATTGTTATGGCCAGTCATCAAATTGCAGATATTATGAAACTTGCAGACTATTTGTACGTATTACAAGACGGGAAACAGTTCGATACATTTGAAAAAGAAGAGCTGCTGCAGTGCTACCGGATATACTGGGTGGCACCCCGCCTTCCCGAAGAACCGATTCCAAGCGAAGTGGCACGGGAAAATCAGTCCATTATATCCGAGGCGCCCAACGAAACGGAAGCTTTTTTCCGTGACAGACATGTGACCATAACCCACCAAACAGCTTTGGATCCGGGAGAAATTTTGTCATACCTGCTAGAGCAGCCATAACGGAAGGAGGGATATTTTATGATCGTACCCATTTTATATGTGATCGTCATTCAAATTGTGCTGCCCGCTGCTTTTATATACAGTCTGTGGCGAGCCAAAACCGAAAACAGACTTGATTGGATTATACAGCTATTATTTACCATCACGTTTATTGTCTGGCTGTTTCTTTCAGGTAGATGGGATTGGACAGGATACTATTTCAAATATATATGGCCCATTCTACTGATGCCGGCTGTTTACTTTTCCTGGAAAAAGACAAAAAATCTACCGTTCCGTACGCCATTGAAAACAGGTCAAAAGGTTTCAAGGGGCATCTACATTTTTCTGCTGCTTATCTTCGGACTGTATAATATCAATGTTTTCAGCGGTTATACAACGGGAGATGACGCCATCGACCTTGATTTTCCTTTACAGGAGGGAACCTATTATGTCGGGCATGGCGGCAGTTCCACGCAGCTCAATTACCATAACGGCTACGAGCCACAGCAATATGCCATTGACATCGTCGCTCTGAATTCGTTTGGCTTCCGGGCGAACGGATTGTACCCGAAAGACCTCGAGAAGTATGCGATTTATGGCGACACCCTTTATGCACCGTGTACAGGGGAAGTTGCGGAAATAAGGGAAGGACTGCCTGATTTGACTCCGCCAGAAATGAACCCTGAAGAACCTGAGGGAAACTATGTCGGACTCAACTGTGAGGGGACGGAAGCTACCCTCTACATCGCACATATGCAGGAAGACAGTGTTGCTGTGAGTGAAGGCGATACAGTAAAAACCGGGGAGGCGATCGGAGCTGTCGGAAATTCCGGCAATACATCCGAACCGCACTTGCACATTCATGCGGAAAAAGATGGTGTCGGTGTGCCCATCACATTCGACAATGCATTTTTAACGCGAAATGATTTGATTCGAACAAATTAGAGAGGTGGAACATGTATGGGAACTATGCTGACTGTCGACAAGCTGGAAAAGTCATTTAAAGGAAAACAAGTCATCCGAGATGTCTCATTTGATGTCCGGAAAGGCGAGATTATGGCAATACTGGGCCCGAATGGCGCGGGTAAATCAACAACGATCCGTAACATCATGGGAATCATGTACCCCGATCAGGGCACCATTTCCTTTCAAGGACACGACAAAATTCCGCGCCATAAAATCGGCTATCTGCCGGAAGAACGCGGCTTGTATAAAAACGTGAAAGTGATGGATATCCTGCTTTACTTGGCAGAACTCAAGGATTACCCACTGAAAAAAGCAAAGGAACGTGCACTCAATTATTTGAAAAAATTTGACCTCGAGGGACAGGAAAACAGTTCAGTTGAGGAATTGTCAAAAGGCATGGGGCAGAAAGTGCAATTCATTTCTTCCATTATCCATGAACCGGAACTTTTAATTCTGGATGAGCCATTTTCCGGACTGGATCCGGTCAGCCAGGAATTGTTCAAAACAGAAATCCGCAACCTGGCGGAAAACGGCACAGCTATCCTGTTATCCTCGCATCAGATGAATCTGGTAGAAGAAATGTGTGACCGACTGTTCATGATGCATAACGGTGATCGAATCATTTATGGGGATATGGATGATGTCAAAGAAAGATATGCCAACTTTAAATGCACAATACGCGGCAAAAATGACTTGCATGAGCTGGAACGCCTGCCGGATATTGAACGTGTCGAACAGGATGAAGACACCTCTGTACTCTATCTTGCACGGGATGTAGAGCCGATCAGCTGGCTGAAGAATTTGCCAGACAGCCTGTCTGTCCAGGAATTATCGATTGACCGCATATCATTGCACGAAATTTTCATCGATATTGCAACTGACGGAAATATTGCACAGAAAGAAGGTGCTGCAAATGCGTAATGCTATGAAGGTAGCTAAATGGGAAATCAAACGCAATTTAAAAAATAAATCATTTTTAATCGGGATGTTCTTGACCCCTGTTTTGTTTTTAGGATTTATGTTCCTGGGAAGCCTTTTTGGTGATTCAGATGACGATAGCGCCACAAAAGTTTTTGTCAGCGATGAACTTGGCATGTTTGAAGATTTAAAGGAAACGGTTGATGCCAGTGATTTGAATTGGGAGTTGGGAACAACAGACATCAATGAAGAAAATGTGGGCAGTGAGCTTGAATCGAATGAAAACACCGCTTATATTTTTCTTGATGAGCGTGCACTGAATGATGGCACCATTCCGGTATATACGAGTGAAGAAATCGGGCAGGGTTTTATGAATCAGGTACAGATTCTGTCCAACCCGGTCAAAACCCTTCAGATGCAGCAGCTTGGCCTGACAGATGAGCAGCTTGCCGCTGTTTCCATGAATATTGAATTCGAGGAAACAACGTCAGAAGATCTGGCTGCAGCTGATAACGGCGAAACGGCAGAGAGCAGTTCATTTCTTGGGGAAAACCCATTTGAACGTATTATTCCTGGAGCTTTTGCCGCCATCATCCTGTTTTCCATCGTGATTTCCGGGATGTATATTTTCCAAAGTGCGTCCAATGAGAAAAAGGACAAAATTGCCGAGATCATTTTATCATCGGTTACACCTGGTGAGTTGATGCAAGGAAAAGTGATCGGCTATTTCGGTCTGGGCATGATTCAGGCAGTTGTATTTCTGGCGTTTGCCATCCCGATCAGCATATGGAAACTTGATGATATACCAATTCTGGAATACTTGCTTGTACCTGAACTGATTTTACTTGTTGCCATTGCCAAATTGGGATACTTCCTGTTTGCTGCGCTGTTTGTCGGTGTCGGCGCAACCATGGCAGATATGTCATCTGCCGGCAACTTCCAGGGTATGGTCATGATGCTCCCGTTTTTGCCGTTCATTTTCATTGGTCCGGTTATCAGCGACCCAAGCGGATTGTTCGCACAGATTGGCACCTATATTCCGTTTACCACGCCTGGTGTATTACTGATGCGGCTGACAGTGATGGAAGAATGGCCATGGGTGGAAATCATCATCGCACTGGTAATTCTGGTCGTAAGTATCTGGATTTTCATGAAACTGGCAGGGAAAATATTCAAGACCGGTATTCTTATGTACGGAAAAAATGCCACACCGGCTGAAATTTGGAAGTGGATCAAAGCATAAAGTGAAACTTCATTCAGCGGGTACTTTTCCCACTTAGAATAATGAACAAAGACTAAAACCGCCACGTGCTGTGGCAACACCTTTGTGACCTGCATCGTACAGGCCCAAACAGAATCGGACATTTACGGACAGTTAGCCGCTGTTTTTTGGTGGGTTACTGTCCGTTAAATACGGGATAATGTGTAAAGGGAGCCTTGCGTGGCAGCACCTTTTTTTGCTGGCGGGCTTCGGTGGGATTGAGAACAAAGCGAGTGCGGCATAGGTACCATTTCGCGCGACACCTAGTCCAGATCGCGCGACGGAGGTACACTTACGCCGATCGAATACAAAACATGCCGATGGAATCTCATTTCGCACTGATAGAATCAGAAGAAAATCACCCAAAGCAGATTTTCGCCATTTAAAATGGAGCACCGTACTTGGCTGCTCCATTTTTACATTTATTCACCCAAATCAAGACGCCATTCCTGTTCCGGGTACAGCGGCATTCGTTCGGCACGGTAAGCCTGTCTGTGGCTTTTCTTTTCAAATCCTGAGATGACGAGTTCATATACTATGTCAGCTGGCTGTTCAGCGCTCACTTCCACAATTCTGCTGTTCATACCATTATCCGCCTCAACATAGCCGGACGTCAGCAGCCGGTTGCCAGTATCATGCATATAATCCGCATCCCCGACAATACTGGAATAAAAGTCCTCACCACGTTCCTCACCAAATGACCATACCTCTTCAACGGTCATTTTTTCCGGATTGATTCGGTACTGGACGCCTCGACTGAACTGCTCACTGAGCGGATCTTTTCCGCGGGTGATCACAATATTATTATCAAACAACAAATAATCATTGGTCGCCGCATTATTGTCAATGTCCGGCATCGTCATCGGGGCATGTGGGCCGGCTGGGAATTTAAAGTCTTCACCCTTTGGCTCCAGCAAATATTGGTCATAAGCATCCGGCCATTTTTCATGATCGGCTAAAATCCAGTCAACTTCCCCGTCCGGATAAGACATTTTCATAATCAGATCCTGATGGCGGCTGGAGACGAGAATTGAATCGTCTTCTTCCACATACCAGATGGCATTCTGATGAAACCAGTCACCATCATTGGAAAAAACGCCACCATAATCTTCATAAAAGTCTTCCGGAAATAAATCACGGAAACTGAAATCCCGTACTGTTTTGCCGGTTTTACGGTCAATCTCAATCATTTCATCTTCAATATATGACGATTCCATATCGTGCACGGTTGCCAGCAAATTGCCATTCGGCAGTTCAATAATGCCATGATGCACAACATTTGTATCCTCATAATTTTCCAGCTGGATCAGATAGGAATTGTACACTTTTCCGAGCATGTCCATCTCAAGGACTTCATTGTACTGATTCTGTCCTTCCTCTTTGGTTATGTATAGCACATTTCCATTATCCAACCGCTTAAAAACGTGAGAATTCCATAACGTCGAATACCAGCGTACGTCGGCATTATGGTCAACCGCATAAACATAGCGGGTGCTCGGTATTACAAAGGTCAGACCATTTTCCATTTTTCCCGGGTGGGATTCGGCCGTTTCATTTGTTAAAAAATCATCCGGTAATGGCTCTGTTTCGACCGTAAATGTGCTCTCGGCTGTATCTCCTGTTTCGTCCGCTGCTTCAATGGTTACCGTATTTTCATAATCCGGATAGAGTCCAAGTACAGGGATGGCATGTTCCGTTTTCAATTCATCATAAGAACGCTCAACATCGCCATGTTCATCTTTTCCCTCCACGGTGACAGTGATTTTGACAGGTTCGTCCGTTTCAAACACGGCCAGCGCTGTTAGCGGAGCTGCGCCATATGGATTACGTTTCACAAAAGGATTTTCCAATGAATGCGATTCTTGAGCATATTCTTCCTGAAGCGCTTGTTCCAGCCCTTCCTGTTCCTCCATACGGCGTGTATCATAAGTGGAAAGCTGTTCCACTTCACCATCAGGGTGAAATGAAACAGTTGTGCTTTCCGATGTTTCCACCTTTTCATCAGCACCTTCACTGGTAGGGACGGACGTATCACCGGTGAATTCGATGACGATAAAAAACACCACCATGATAACCGCCAGTACAACAAAGGTTGCCAAGGCTTTCCTCATTATGCCACCGCCTTCCATTATTAAATTAGTCTCAGGATATGCAAAACCCATCTTTAAGTATAAATGATACAAGTGATGGCTACAAGCAACGCCGTAACGCGTCATTGAACAAACGTATAGATGAGGGCATCGTGAATTAGCAAACAAGCCATAAGGCTCAAGGTTTAGCTGTTATATATCGCATAAAGTTCCCGGTGTACAAATTAATATGCTGCATACTGAATCATTAAACTGACATCCTAACGACTAAGGAGATGTTATTATGCGACTATTATTCATAGGTTTAAGCATCTTATTACTTCTATCCGGCGGTATGACTTCGGGCTTTGACCCGGTCAGTGTTCAGGCAGAAAAGGATACCCCGTCTTATGCGAAATGGGGACGGCTTGCGATGCAGGAAACCCAGTCCAGGTATCCTGACGCTGACATTATCGATTACCTGCATCGAGGTCGTGAGGATAAAAATACGACGTCCGTTGAGAAATTCAAGCTGTGGCTGCAGGAAGATGAGAGGGAGTTCGGTGTGTTCATTGATATTGAATTCCATACTGAAACCGAAGAGCTCATCGATATCACATTCAGAGAAATATCCCGATAACCCTATTCCTCTGCTTCCAGTGTGAACGATTCGGTACTGTCACCCCATTCAACGGTCACCTCAATCACATCGCTCTGCCGTACCAGTTGATCACTGAAGTTTGTAAAAACGGTGTCATCCGGCTGAGTCTCGTTGAAAGTCAGACTGGTCTCCGAGCTGCCTGTCGGTGTCTGATATTCATAGCACATCTCGTTAACAGAAGAAAGTCCATCCAATGACCCTTTATACGTCAGCCTGAATTCCGACTGTGCTTTCTCCTCACGCTGAAGCACCTCGTCCTCCTCATGAAAGACTTCCTCCCCTTCCACTTCAAAGACCGCACGCCAGTGCTCACTCTCACCGGTAAATGTATAGTCATGTGTCATGACATCTTTATTTTTTGATTCAGTATTTTCCGAATCGACGGCAAGCGTTACAACAATGGCCAATAAGACAAAGCCCACAATGGCGGTGATACCTTTTCGCCGTTCCATGATTGATCACGTCCTTTCTATATTTTATTCATCAGTGAAAAATGGCCTTCATCAGTAATTTCTTAATTCACCAGACTATTCTGCATGCTGTCCTGTGTATCAGCACGTTCCTGCTTTTGATCAGCGATTTAAAACTAAAAGCTCCTTCATAAATCCGCCAAATCCGGGAAAACTTTAACCGAGGTGATAGCATGGATAAAAATGATTTGAGACTGACATCGGCTGAGATTGGGACATTGTGGAGCGAGTATGTCAATGGCACAGCTGTCAACATTGTTAACAAATATATGTTTTCCATCATAGAAGATGAACATATAAAAGCGTTGTTTGAAGAAGCCATTCATACATTTGAAGCACAAAAAAGCCAAATCGAAACATTTATCAAACATGAAGGGTTTCCAGTGCCAATAGGCTTCACTGATTCCGATCAGATCAGTGGAGCGAAACGCTTATTTTCAGATATATTCTGCTTGCATTATTTACACCTTATGACGACACACGGACTGCTGGGACATATTGGTTCGCTGTCGGCTTCCACGAGAAAGGACCTGCGCGCGTTTTATGATGCCTGTGACAACGACGGAAAATTATTATACCAAAAAACGACCGATTTATTGCTGGAAAAAGGACATTTTCAGCGGGATCCGTATTTCTACCCGGAAGGAAGTCCTGAATTTGTATCCGGACAACAATTTCTCACCAAATTTTTCGGAAAAAACCGCCCGTTAAGTGCAGTGGAAATCATTAATATTTCCTTTAATATCAAGAAAAAAATCATGGCCAAAACCCTTTCCATCGGTTTTAGTCAGGTAGCGCAATCCAAAGAAGTCAGGAAATTTTTGAAAAAAGCGCAGCAAACATCCGATCAACAAATTCAATCACTCAGCAATATATTACGGGGAGATAATCTGCCTGTACCAATGTCGTGGGAATCGGAGGTAACAACCTCGCAGGAATCGCCTTTTTCGGATAAATTGATGCTGTATCACACTGGATTCCTGCTTCAAACTTCACAGGCATATCATGGTGCGGGGCTTGCAACGGGTATGCGGACAGACCTTATAACAGCCTATGAAACAATCGTCCTGAAAAACCTGATGGTCGTAAAAGAGTGGTTTAATATCATGACGAAAAATAAATGGTTTGAACAGCCGCCATTGGCCCCAGACCGTAAAAATATCGCAAAAGACAAGTAAGGTGTACCAAGTTTTATTAAGGAGCAAACCCGTAAAAAATGAGGATGAAGATGAAAAGCGCCATATAACCAGCTGGGATGAACATGATAATGACCGCGGCAAACACCAGCCATTTCACCCATGCCCTTATAAAAAAAGCCCGTGTCCATTTATATAATTTATAGCCGATTAAACTAAATAAAGGAATCACGAATAAAAGCGCAAAACTACTGATCCAGTTAAAATGCTTTGAAAATCCGCCTTCCACAGGAGCATCATACAATTGATATTCGATTGAAATGTAGATGCTACCGGTCATCATGATAATGGACAGTAATGTAAAATAGGTCAGAACACTTATTTTGACGCTTCTTTTTTCACCTTTGACCATTAACATTATTATGGCCAGCAGCATAAGCAGCATGATGGTTTTAAACAACTTGTCACGTCCTGTTGATAAAGTTCATTGAGATGTTTTTTCCCATTGGAGAAGGGAAACAGGGCTAAATACTCGGGCAGCCTTGAAAAAAGGGAAGACGTTTTTATTCGTGTGATACATCGCTGCCGCAGGTTTCTTTATTGAAAAAGCGACTTAAGATTTGGACAACACTTGACCGGTTATTTTGGTTCACTCACCGGCAGTTCCCCTTTTTTGAACTTGCTCTTCTCATCAAGCCCAATTCCGAAACAAAGTAAATATCCCCCTGAACAGCCATTTGAACGCCCAGATGATCAATTCCGGTACATAAAGAAATAGCTCCGAAATCCAGCCCCGGCCCCTTCGCTTTCCCGCCTTTTTTGAGTCGTCATAGTCACCATATTTAGCCGCCATCTTTTCCCACCTCACAGTTGATTTCTAAATCTGTTAACCTTTATACGAATCATATGTGTCAAAAGTTTCCCGAATGCGCAGAAGCAACCATCCTGTGCCCCCGCTTGAATTTTTAATGTCTCTGTGACAGAATACAAACGTCATTCGCCTCCAGCCATTTTATTCATACACCATTACCTATTTCTTCTCGATAGCTTAGGAAAATCCTTCTATTTTTCTAAAACTTTCGAATGATTTTTTAGCTGATGCGTTTTGAATTTTTATGTAGTGGAAATTATGATGTAATATAAAGGAGAGGATTTAATGGGGAAATTACGTTTATTTATGACTGCGACCACCTTTATATTACTTTTTGCCGCGCTTGCCCCGACCGTCCAGGCAGATGATGGGCGTACATACAAAGTCGGGACCAATGTTTTGAACGTCAGATCCGCTCCATCGCATAGTGCTAATGTGGTCGGTCATCTTATGAGCGGAGACCAGGCGGTTGTTTTCCAGGAAAAACACGGATGGGCGCAAACATATTATGATGGACAAGTCGCCTGGGTGGCAGCACACTACCTTTATCCGGCTGAAAACAACACAGCCGTTC
>NZ_DATGTI010000139.1:0-3346 GCF_035301925.1 Lentibacillus sp.
TTTTCTTTGTCAGTGAGGAACTGGAAAAAGAACGGTCCAGATATTACGACATGCTTAATGGCGTTAGAGGTAATAACCCTCAATGGGGAGATTGGCTATTGTTTTTCTTAAAAGCCTGTGACCGGATGGCCAACCGCATCAATGACAAACTGGAAGCTGCAGAGCAACTTGCTAAACAAGGCCTGGCACAAAGCGATACGGAATCGGAGAAAAAAGTGTGGATCTACACTTTTTCAAACCCTTTTACGAATGCAGTGAATGCTGCCGACAAAATTGGTGTTTCGGCAAATACAGCCCGAAATGCTTTGAATTCTTTGGTACGTAAAGACCTACTGTTTGCTGACAGGGAAGTAAAAAGGAATAAAAAATATCGAAATTATGATTTGATGCGCATTTTGCGGGATTGACTTGGCAGGTTTAAATGTCTACCCCTCTTAACTTCCTTTTTTTATAAGTTGCTAAAATGGTGAATCATAGGGTATAATACAATTAGATAATTCATACTATAAAAAAGAGACGAAGTGCGCCAACACTCCGACTCTTACAGCATATCCGCAGAGGCGCGGCCACTGTGGGATATCAGGTATAAATCCACCCAACGTCATTCACAGTTAGAGATGGGTGGATTTACTTTTTGTTGTTCAGTTTGTCTACTAATATGACCACAAGATTGACCAAAGCTACGATGAATATTCCTGTTGTAAGTGCAACTTGTATCTCAGACATACGGCCACCCCCACTCTCCACAGGAGAATAGCCGCTCCACCCACTATATGCTGTTGGCTATTATTGTAGCATAGTTGCATTATTTTGACCCCAATATTTTAAGCAACTTTGAAAATATTCTTATTTTATACCCATTCACAATTGCGGTGAATGCTGCCGACAAAATTGGTGTTTCGGCAAACACAGCCCGAAACGCCCTAAGAAAGACTTGCTTGAGGGGGGTCTGTCCCTGGTCTGTCCCTCATCACTCTAACGCGTTAATGTGATGAGGGACAGACCCCTTAAGACTGCAGCAATTAATGGATCGTTCGCCTCAAGGCCTGAAACGGACTGCAGTGTTTTGTCATAGCCTTGTTCATCAATCATTTTCTGCAGTTTGACAGCTTCATCATCATCTGGATTCTTATAGGCCAATGCAGCTGCTATTGTTTTAGCCAGATTCTCTGGTTCTTCTCCCGTCAACTCAAGATATAGGCTTGCCGGGCGGATCAAGCGGTCATTCGGTCCGAGTTTGCGGATCGGGCCGCGGCCAACGCGTGTGACTTCATCCGAGATATACGGGTTCATAAACCGCTTGATGATTTTGTCTATATATTGCTGGTGTGTTTTACGATTAAAACCATACGTCCGGATCAGCGCTTCACCCGACTCCTGCAATGCGCCTTCTATAATCTCTTGTACCTTGTCATCCTCCATGGCCTCATGAATCGCAGTATATCCCATGTATTGGCCGATATACGCAGGAACGGCATGGCCCGTATTAACCGTGAAAAGTTTCCGTTCAATATACGGTTTCAGATCATCAACATACGTAATCCCGTCGATCTGTGGCTTTTCACCCTTGACCGCTGTTTGTTCGACGACCCATTCATAGTATGGCTCAACAGACACTTCCAGCATATCATCGTTTGTCTGGTTGGGGACAATGCGGTCGACTGCCGCATCAGGGAATCCAAACACTTCATTGAACGTAGCCCGTTCACGTTCAGATAAATGTTCAAAAACATGCTCTTTCAAAGTGCTGCTGCCGCCGATCATGTTTTCACAGGCGATCAGATTGAGTGGACGCTTGCTGGTTTTTAGGCGTTCGCGCAGTCCTTTTGCAATCAGCTCGGCAATCACCCGTAAAACATTCGGGCCAACCGCTGTCGTGACAATATCTGCTTGTACAATCGCATCAACAACGGCATCCGGGTTGTTCATGCTGTTGATGCCTGATACATTTTTGACCGTTAATGATTCGCTATTTTCGTCGGCTAACACGACATTGTATTGCTGTTTATCATTTAGTTCACGAATGACCACATCGTTCACATCCACAAATGTTGTATGATAGCCTGCCTGATATAACAAGGCCCCAATGAAGCCCCGGCCGATGTTACCGGCGCCAAAATGTACAGCACGCATTTAGTTCACCTCATCGAATAAGTTTATAATGTCTTCTTCCGATGTTGCGTTAACGATTTTTTGGATGTTTTTTTCTTCGGAACAAACGATAGCAATTTTGGACAGCACATCCAAATGTTCATCACCTTTACCGGCAATGCCGATCAATACTTTTACCGTGTTGCCGTCAAAATCAACACCCTCAGGAACGGTGACAATAGAAATTCCCGTTTCCAGAACGAATTCTTTAGCATCCTCTGTTCCATGCGGGATTGCGACAAAATTTCCCATAAATGTAGAGATCACGTCTTCCCGCTCCAACATTTTCTCGATATAGGCATCCTGTACATAGCCATTGTCAGCAAGAATCCCGCCAGTATAGCGAATCGCTTCTTCCTTATTGTTCAATGCCTTATTCAAATGGACATTCTCTTTGCTTAAAACTTCTTTTGCCATAGTCTTGTTGCACTCCTTACATTATATTTTTTCATGCAGCCATTTATAAAATTGTTTTGACAGGTATTGCTCAATCCGGTCCCGATCCCCGGATTCAAGCAACCGTACACTTTCGTCCTCAATAATCAGACTGCTGAGAAAACTGAGCGTCTCCAGTACTTCCTTTCCGGTATCCTGAGGGGCAAGCATCAGCAATAGTGTACTGATCGCCATTTCATTTCCGTCCATACCCCTAACTTTCAACGGCTGACCTAATGGATAGATGGTAAAGCTTGGCTCTTCCACATCATGTGAGCGTGTATGATAAAGGGCAAAATGTGTCCCGGGAATTCCCAGTCCACTCTTCGCCTGACGTTCCAGCAATGTTTGCTTTACTGCGGATGCATTTCGAATTATACCGTTTTCTGCCAGTTTATCACACATCAGCTGCAGTACGTTTTCAAGAGATTTCTTCCCTGATAAACGAAGGACATCGAGCGACTTCAGCACATCGAGAACAGCTGTTGAATAAGCCTGTGTTACTTGCAGCTGCTGTTTGAAATCGGATGGTTTGTCATCTAGTTCCGTGCTTGTTTCTTTGGCTTGTTTTTTGAATACGGATGTTTTCCTTTTTCGGACTGCACGCTTAACCCGTTCGACTTCTGTTTTTGTCAGCATCGGTGATGTGAGGATATACTCATGTTCCGACTCACTTAGCGGGATGGTTGAAACAATAACATCATAATCGCCTTTCTCGATATCTTCCAAATCAAACAAGGATTTATTTTCAACCTGCTTA
>NZ_DATGTI010000140.1:0-13880 GCF_035301925.1 Lentibacillus sp.
GTAAAGGAAGCCGACCCGTATGTTGCCGTGCGGTGCGCCGCCATCCTGATTGTACTCGGGATCAATATTGGCATATTCGTAATCCGGGCCGCCTTGCTCACTGATTTCCTCAATCAGCCGTTCATAGCTTTCCGAAGCGTCCGCATCCTCAGGACCTTCAGCCTGCCCGTTATTATCCATGACTTCAACAATTCCCACAATATCCGGGCTGTTCATGTCACTGACAAACGCGCGGGCAATATTTTGCGCTTTTTGTTCAGATGTTTCACTTTCATTTGCCGAAAAATTTTCCACGTTATAAGTGGCAACCGTCAGCTTGTCCCCATTTTTCTCGATGGTTGTCTGCTCCGGCTGGGTATCACCCGCCTCAAAAACCGATTCAACTTCATTCAGATCAGCATATACTTTATAATTTCCATAACCGTAATTGACCACGCCATCGACGGGCTCGGTGAACTTGTCCCCTGTTTTGACCGCAAAGTCCCTGGCCTCACCGTTAGGATGCAATTTATATTGAATCGTTTGGGCATTCGGTCCCTGTTCCGTTAAACGAATACCGCCATTAGCCGTTGTATTGGCAGGCGTAAATTCGTTTGTCGCCACGACAAGATCACCATGCTCCTGTGGTGCCACTGCTCTCGATGATGCAACTTCCACCCGCATGCCTTCTATACTTTCCCAATAATCGATCGCATAGTCAGCTGGTTCGAAACTGTCAAAACCTTCGTCACCAGTAATGTCTTCCGGAATATCGCTTGACCTTAACTTAACAGGTGACGGCAAATCAACACCGCTTTCTTTCACGTCAACAGCGCCGCCTTGGTCATCACGCGCATTGATTTCGGTAACCGGCAAATCAGTCTCTGCCCTATCGTCATACCCATCAATATGATATTCATCAACTTCTCCAGTTACACTGACGAGATCACCCACTTCAACATCATCCGTATTCCCTGTGTAGACAACGATGCCCTCAGATGTCTTGTCATTTCCGTCGTAATCATCTTCCGGCGTCTGCATATGAAAATAATGTGAACCTCTTAGTTCATATTCGTATGTCACAACACCTTCAACATCCTGAACGACGTTGCCATTTAGCGGTGATTCGTGACCTTCTCCCTGAATGTCGTGGATCATGACACCGTCTTCAGGATCATAGACTGAATAGCTGAATTCTGTAATCTCGCTTGATTCCAATCCATCTTTTTCAGCAATGGCCTTAATTGTTGTGTCTTCCTCAACTGTGATGGGACCGCTGTAAAGCCGACCATTTTCCGATGGATCACTGCCATCTGTGGTATAAAAAATATCGGCATCATCTGTCGCTGTTTCCAGTGTCACATCTGAGCCTGCCGGAATAGTCCCTGCCTTAGGACTTGCTGTAACGGGCTGAACAGCGGATGCATCACGCACAATATCCGACTGACTGCGCGGGATAAGCTGCTGGTCCGAATCAAATTGCGTCACAATGCCGGTAATGCTGTCATATGTGACACCAGTCTCTAAAGTCAGTCCGCCCGTCTCATCACGCACTACAAACGTATGACCGGCTTCATCTTCGGCTGTATAGTTGGCCCAATTGCCGCCATCTCCCACATCCGTAAGCGTCACATTATCGACAACAGCCAGTTTTGATTCATGGCTATCAAGTTCACCACCCGTGATCGAGGTAGGATCCGGAATACTTGCGTCTGCTGTTTTATCCTCGACAGTCACGCCACTCAACTGCAGTAATCCCCGGTAATCTTGCAAACTACCGGTCACTGTAATTTCATCGCCCAATTGTACATCAAGTGATGTCGGACGTAAGGCAATCGCAGCAGTATTATCCTGAATTTGAATCGTATTTTTTAATTTAGCCGTCACAACACCTTTCGTTTTTGCCTTGCCTGTTTCCTGTTCCCTTACGTCCGCAATAGACTGTAATTCGAGCGGTTCCTCCGGGTTTTCAGCTGTAAACCTCACATCACTCGGGCTCTTCAGGCCGTTATGATTGTGGTATTCCTCCATACTGCCGGTGACCACAATTTCCTCATCCAAATTATCCGGATTTGACTTCAAACCGAATTCCGCCCGATAACTGTCAGTCAGCTGAACAAACAACATATTTTCAGGATTGGTTTCGCCGGCTTCATCCGCCAGTGCAACATTATAATCTTCCCGAAAATCAGTTCGTGACACATTACCAGGGCTGAGCACATACCCGACAATATATCCCTTAACTGTCTGCTCACTGCCGTCATTGTTTTTTTCAATCGCATCCCCGACAGTTATTGGCCCGTCCGCTGCAGCTGCATTTACAGCCATAGGACCGGCTGCGGGTGTCATCATACTTACGATCAGTGCAAAGATCATCATGATACTGACATATTTTGTTCTGATCCGCTTTTGCATCCCCATCTCCCCTTTTTGAATTTTATACCTGAATCCATGGACCCGCTGAAATTGTCTAATAGTCTAATAGATACAAAGTAAATCATTTCTCCTGTATGCTATTGACAGCATGGGCCGGACAAATGCACCATTTCTCTCCTAACGTCCCTGCATAACACTCCTCTCTCCTTTTAAATATTATGACTTTCTATTCATTTGGTTATAATATAGATAGTTTTACAAAATTTTACTAGATGTAAAAAGTACTAATTTTTGTGAAACTATACTTTTACTGAGTTTAAAGTCTCGTCACAATAATATGAAAAAGATATTTTAGACAACATGCGGGACATTAAAACAGCGAAGCGGGGGCTGCTTACTGACCCATAGGTGGTGGGACACAGTGGCTTGCTTCTGTTCCCCTATCCGGGCAAATATATAGGCAACCCGCCGCAAAAGACGTTATACTAAGCACATGGCACATGTCCAATAATACAAAGGAGGATTCAAATGAGCAGCGGAATGGAAGGCGCCGTGAATGGGTGGCTGCAGCATCGATTGGTGCTGGATGATTTACTGGTGCTGGTTGATGATAAATATGTAGATTACAGACCGTGGGATGGAGCCATGTCACTTGGGGAACTCGTCGTACATATCGTTACTTCAACACATATGTTTGTTAAAGGGATCAAAAAAGGTGAATTTGATGCGCCTGCAACGGAAAATAATTATAAAACAATAAACGATCTCCGGACAATTGTTCAGCGTTACACTGAGCAAACCAAGGAAGAGATTTCGACCATTTTTACTTATCAGATGAAAGGCTATATTCTATTCAACAAAGTGCGCGCACCTGGTACATATTGGTTCTCCAATGCTATCGACCATGAAATTCACCACAAAGGACAGCTGTTCACATACGTCCGCATGACCGGTGTAAAAAACGTACCAAATTTCATCCGACAGCCGGACGAGATTTGAGAGAAACAGCTCTGGGATGGGTAGGTCTGTCCTCCAACAAAAAGAGCGTGAGGTTTTTTATTGCCTCACGCTCTTATAAACTAGGACATTAACTCCCCCGTTGATCCAATCATCGGAACATTAACGCCGCCCTGTTGTCCCGTTCTGACATTATCCCAATTTCTCGATATCGGTAACGGTAAATGTGTCTTTTTCCAAATCTTTCACGACTTTTTGCATGGTTTTCTCGTCCACGTCGTCCGGCAACACTATGCAGACGCGGCGTACAAATTGTGAGTCATTATTCAGGGAAATAACGCTTTGCAAATTGCAGTACCGGTTGATAACCTTGAGCATTTTCCTTAAAGCACCGGAATACTCAATCGTGCCAATCGTGAGGGAATAACTGCCATTGTGCACGCCCCATGCATTCTCCAGCACTTGAATGATATTCCCATTGGTTAAGATACCCAGAAAATGCTTCTCATCATCAACAACACCTAAAAAAGGCAGCTCCTTAATCGAAGAGAACACTTTGACAAACGGATCCCCCTTATTTACATAGCCTTCACGATCAGTCACCAGTTCACTGACAGGACCATCCAGTGTCGATTCTATCTCTTGCTCCATCAGATGGACTTTATAAATATTCCCGACATATTTCTCGCCGGATTCATCCAGCACCGGAATACAGCGATAACCAGAATCAACTATCGTGTTCAATGCATCCTGCTGATTATCATGTTCTTTTACATAAACAACATCCCGCTTATCAACGTACTCTTCATTAATAATCATATTAGGCCGCCTCCCAACGATTGGACAGCAAGAAACGCCCTACATCCAATGAGCATATATCCCTGCTTATCCTATACAAGTTTCTTCCATTTTGCTATAGAAACTGAATTATTTCAATACCAATCCCCACGCACATTTTCCCGCGCAGCTCATTACAGATGCCGGGCTGACTATGTCTTATTTATACTGATATTTCTATTCCCGTTCCTGTCACCTATTAATCATAGTTATTTCTAACATTCCCCCCGTGGGTGGTGATTTTGTTTAAGTTGGTGATCCTGTCGATTGAATTGGTATTGGCCTCACGAGTTGGCGGTTGCTCGAGTTTGTGCCGCTCTCACACGAGTTGGCGCTGTTCTCGCATGGTTTGGATCGCGTGTCGCACGTTTCGATGCCGATCTCGCACGGTTTGAGGTGTGTCTCGCACGTTTCGATGCCGATCTCGCACGATTTGAGGCGCGTCTCGCATGGTTTGAGGTGTGTCTCGAACGTTTCAATGCTGCGGTTGACATTTTGAGGTATGTTAACCTCATCTTCCTCTCTTTACAAAACCCCTGTCGCAAGCTATGATAAATTCAATTCATAATTATCAGAAGCATAAAATATTGGGTACAAGGAAATCGATCAAGAGCAGGCGCCTTGTTCCGCGGGACATAGAGTGGATGCCCTGTCCCGCGACTCATTGAGACGAAGAGGGAGGCCCACCTTCCCGGCTTGAGTCAGCAGAACACCTCAAAGAAGCAGCAGCCCGGATTGGGAGACTGGGCTTTTTTAACTGAATGATTTAGGGGGGAGATTTGATTGACAAACGTCATCGACCTTCAGGATGTTTCCTGGAAAAGACAACAGAAACATATTTTATCCGATATCAATTGGCATGTCGAAAAAGGTGAGCACTGGGCTGTTTTGGGATTGAACGGTTCCGGCAAAACCTCTTTGTTAAATATCGTGACCGGCTATTCCTGGCCGACAACCGGCCATGTACGTGTGTTGGACAAGCCGTTTGGAAAAATCGATATCCGTGAACTCCGTAAATCCATTGGCTGGGTCAGCTCATCGCTCGAGGCACGGCTAAATGAATCTGAACGGGCTGAAGACATTGTCGTCAGTGGAAAATATGCCTCCATCGGTCTTGCTTACGAGCAGCCAGCCGAAGCGGATTTTGACAAAGCATTCCAAATCATCGAGCAGATGCGCTGCAGCCATTTGATCGGACGGACATACCGAACGTGTTCACAAGGTGAAAAGCAAAAACTGCTCATCGCGAGGGGACTGATGGCATCACCTGATTTATTGCTATTGGATGAATCCACAAGCGGACTGGATTTCATTTCACGTGAGGAATTGCTGTCCGCCATTCAGCAGCTGATCAAACAAGATAATGCACCGACAATTATTTTTGTCACCCATCATATCGAGGAAGTGCTGCCCGAATTTTCCCATACATTAATGCTCAAGGATGGAACTGTTTTTGAAAAGGGTCCGAGCAGCGACGTCCTGACTACCGATAACCTGTCACGTTTTTTTGATATGCCAGTAAATATCGAATGGCATCATCAGCGTCCGTGGTTGTCAATAAGATAGAGACACCGGAATCCGAAGTTCGGTGAGTGCCTGTTCATCGTAAAAGGTTTATGCAGGATGCTAAAATAGTGAAAGAATCAATAGTCACTCAATTAAAAACACCGCAAACATAACGCCGGAAGAATTTAAAAGAAGATACTTTATAAAATAGAAAAAGGACAGGCATCGGCCCGCCCTCTCAGTATCATGATTCCTTGCTTATCATCCCATGCACTTTTGCCACTTCTTCATCAGGCACCATCAGGTAGTAGATGCCGTCAATATTCGTCCCGTTGCCTTTCATCTGGTAACTGGCAATGTTTTTCCGGGTATTCCGGTAGCCATTGAAGAGTTTTTTCATATCGTCAAAGTCCATGCTGGTGGCCATATTATTGCCGAGGACATCGATGTAGTCATTGATTTTTGCAACAGACCCGACGGATGCACCTTGCTCGATGATACCCTGAATGACTTTCCGCTGACGGTCAGTACGACCAAAGTCACCATTTGGATCCTGTTTGCGCATTCGGACATAGGCCATTGTCTTATCCCCGTCCATCTCGACAGGACCAACGTTAAAATCATACTTCCCATCATTCCAGGCTATTTCGTTATCCACTGTAATCGTGCCAAGCTCATCCACAAGCTCCTTAAGTCCCTGCATATTCAAACGGACATAATAATCCAGTTCGATATCGAGAAAATTTTCAACTGTCGCAACAGCCATATCACTGCCGCCAAATGCATAGGCGTGGTTAATTTTATCCTCAAAACCCTTACCGACGATAGTCGTTCGTGTATCACGTGGAATACTGACAAGTTGCATCGAATCATCTTTTGGATCCAGTGACATCACCATCAGCGCATCCGACCGGCCACTGTCGTTTTCACGCTCGTCCACACCCATTAAAAGTACATTCAACGGTTCAGAAGCTTCCACTTTTTTCTTTGTGACATCACGGTCAATCGAATCAATTGGTTCATGCATCTTTTCATTTACCGTATCCTTGGCATTGCCATAAATAGAGTAAGCATAAAGCCCGACTCCTGCAATCAGCACAAAGATGACGGGCAATACTATTTTCAGCCATCTTCTTTTTGGCTTTTGCCGTGCTGCTCTTGTTTCTTTCACTTTCTCGTCCTCCGATAAAAATTTCTGTTGGTATTTTTTGAACATCATTCTTTTTGCCTATATGTATCATGTCATATTATCTCATATTACCACTGGTTTTGTCAGCATGATTTGAAAATATTGTTAATCTTTTATTTACAGGGAATGCAAAATGTTCGTCATGGACACCAAATCAGCCAGCACTCTGCTGCATGTTTTTTACACTGCATTTGCCGCCGTTCAGCGCACGTACCGTCGACTTCCTGTACAATCAACATGGATGTCCGGGATAGTCCCTGCAATAAACATCTGAATAACCCGGCCGTTTCTTTGTCAGGTCTTTTATTCAATCCATTCGCACAATAGACCAACATAAATTGGCTGCTCCTGACTTTCAATGATGGGATATACATTTTTGCCATTTACCTATAGCAATTTTCCCTTTTGTGCATCTACTGTTATAAACGCACATTTAAGGGGTTGAACAAATTGAACAAAAAACTGCGTAAATTTGTGGATGCCTTACCGATACCGGAAACATTGCAGCCATTACGAAAAGATAAAAATGAAGCCTATTATGAGGTTCAAATGACTGAATTCCGCCAAAAGATGCACCGTGACTTAAGACCGACAAGACTTTGGGGTTACAACGGGCAATTTCCCGGACCTGTCATTGATGTCAATCGTGGCGAATCGACTCGTGTTAAATGGGAAAACAAACTGCCGGACAAACATTTCCTGCCGATTGACAAATCGTTTCATGACCTGGATGAACTCCCGGAAGTTCGCACTGTTACACATTTGCATGGAAGCGAAACAAAACCGGAAAGTGACGGGTACCCTGAAGCATGGTATACGAGAAATTTCAGGGAAACAGGGCCGGCATTTCAAACTGAAATCTATCATTATCCCAATCAGCAACGGGGCGCCATATTATGGTACCATGACCATGCAATGGGCATAACACGACTGAACGTCTATGCCGGACTTGCAGGAATGTATATTATACGGGATGAACTGGAAAGGAAAATGAACCTTCCTTCAGACGAATATGAAATCCCGCTTGTCATCATGGACAGATCATTCCGTGATAATGGCGAACTGCTTTATCCCAGCCAGCCGGATGATCCCCAGGAAAACTGGCCAAACCCGTCCATCAGACCATTTTTAAATGGCGAAACAAACGTCGTTAATGGCAAAATATGGCCGTATTTGCAAGTAGAACCGCGCAAATACCGTTTCCGTATCCTGAATGCTGCCAACACACGTGATTATCAGCTTTATTTGGATTCCGGACAGCCATTTTATCAAATCGGATCTGACGGCGGTTTAATGCGGAAGACAGTCAAGCTTGACACATTAGCCATGCAAGCCGCCGAACGATTTGATGTGATCATTGATTTTTCCAAACATCAAGGAGAAACGATCACATTGAAAAATGACCTGGGACCAGATGCCGATCCTGAAGATGAAACAGATGACGTCATGCAATTTAAAGTCGATCAGCCTTTATCGTCGGAGGATAGGAGCAGGATCCCCCGGAATTTAACGCGGGTTCCTTCACTGACTCAAAACAAGATTCAGCGCATCCGGAACCTGAAACTTATCGGCTCAACGGATACCCTCGGCCGTCCATTATTACTGCTTAATAACAATAAGTGGCTGGACCCTGTAACAGAAACACCCGAGCTGGGGTCAACCGAAGTCTGGTCATTCATCAATGTAACTGACTTCACACACCCAATGCATATTCATCTCATTCAATTCCAAGTACTCGATCGCCGACCATTCGATTTGGATCGCTATAACGCAGACGGAAACATTATGTTCACAGGTCCCGCAGAACCGCCTGAGCAAAACGAAAAAAGCTGGAAAGATACCGTTGCAGCACCGGCAGGACAAATCACACGCGTCATCGCTAAATTCGGTCCATTCAGCGGTGATTATGTATGGCACTGCCACATACTCGAGCATGAAGATTATGACATGATGCGGCCAATGAGGGTCGTTAAAACAGATAAACGGGAATAAAGAATATTTGCCCGGTGATGCCTCACGTGGCCGGGCTCTGCACCGACTTAAATTCTCTTTTAAATGCGCGCTGCAGGAGACCGGATCTCTTTTCCTGCTTTATCACGAAAAAATCCATCTGCCTCGAAACAAGGAGATGGATTTAATTTTTGCTGACGGTTTCAGTGATCACACCGCGGCACAAATAGACTTTCCACCGTTCAATACCCTGTCAACTTCCTGGGCAATCAGCATGGCGGTCCGGGACTGCGCTTCATCGGTCAAGCCGGCAATGTGGGGTGACAACCTGATGGATTCAACCTGCGCAAGCTGTGATCCTTTCTCAACCGGTTCTTTTTCAAGCACATCAAGGTATGCGCCAGCAATCTTTTCCGACTGCACCGCATCAACCAAATCCTGTTCATGCACAATACCGCCCCTGGCCGAATTAATGATGTAAGCGTGGGGTTTCATCAATGGAAAGTTATCCTTGTTAATCATGTGCTTTGTCCCCTTGGTCAGCGGCACATGCACCGAGACAAAATCCGATTCGCTGAGCAGTTCATCAAGTGTCTCAGTCGGATGCACCCCGGTTTCCTGCACAACATGATCAAAAGGCGCAACAAACGGATCGTAGCCCATGACCTTCATACCAAAGGCGCGTGCACGTTTGGCAACACGGTGCGCAATTTCGCCCATGCCAACTAGTCCGAGTGTCCGCTTATTGAGTTCGTATCCTGTGAAAAACTTGCGATCCCAGTTTCCGCGCCGCACATCCGCATCAGCATCCGACAGCGGACGAGAAGCGTCGAGCATAGCCGCCATCACGTACTCAGCAACCGAGGTCGCATTCGCATTTTTAGCTGCGATGACGGGCAGATTCCGCTCCTTAGCCGCTTCGAGATCAATATTATCCAGTCCGACACCGAGACGGCCGATAACTTTTGCTTTTTTAGCCGCATCCAGAAACTCAGTGTCAACCTGCGTCTCATTCCTGACAATCAACGCATCATACTCAGGCACCAACTGCAGCAGTTCATCACGCTTTCGGCTCAATTCCATATCATAATCGACTGTATAGCCTTTTTTCCTGAGCTCTTCAATGCCATCATCCCACATCAGCTCTGTCACGAGAATCTTCATAAGCCTTCACTCCCTATGTTTTAAGTTCAACAGTCTACGTATCTAGTTCTGATTTTTCCATAATATAAACAGTTTTACAACTATTTTATTAAGCGAAATATGAAGAGAAAAACATCAGGGCAGGTGCTAGATAGACCTTTCATGACATGCTATCGTTCCCACACTGTTTTCCGGTAAAGCAAATAAGCCATAGCCACGCCACCCATTATAATTACTGCACGCAGCACAGCATCACAGTCAAGGCTGAGTGCCAGCCACATTCCCAGTCCGTAAAAAACCGAAAGCTGTGAAAAATACACAACAAATAAGATAACGTACACCCGATAGGATCATTTTTTTTAATTTTCACCGATTATATGATAATCTGATTTTCAGACAACAATTTATTAATGTCTCGGAAGACGCGAGATTAAAATTTATAGCAAGGTGAGGTTGGATAAATGCGAATTGCAGGCATCTCAGGCAGTATACGTGATGATTCGTACAACAGTATGCTGCTGAAACACATTAAAGAACATTACAGCAATTATTTCGATCTGGAGATTATTAAAATTGATAAGTTGCCGCTCTTTAACCAGGCGGAAGAATTGGATCCTCCCGAGGTCGTCAAAACGTTTAAAAATCAGATCGCAGAATATGACGGTGTGCTCATTTCAACACCTGAGTACAACTGGTCTGTTCCAGGTGTGCTCAAGAACAGCTTGGACTGGCTGTCACGCGGAGAAAGGCCGATGATCGGCAAACCGGTTATGGTCGTTGGCGCCTCCATCAGTCTCATGGGAACAATCCGGGCACAAATGGATCTGCGCCGCATATTGAGTGCTCCAGGAATATCCGCCAATGTGCTGCCGCCTGCACAAAGCGAAGTGCTGATTACACAAGCACATGAAAAATTTGATGAAAATGGCAAACTGACTGACAAGGCGACGTTGGAAGTTGTAGAACGCGCGGTGAAAAATTTCAATGAGATGCTTAAAGTGGGACAAAGGGTCTGACCCTCTGTCCCACCAAAACAAAAATGGAACAGGGGTTCATAATCATCCCTGTTCCATCCATTTTTTACTATTCTCTTGGTATGCCTTCGAGCCATTT
Organism: Lentibacillus sp.; assembly: GCF_035301925.1. Taxonomy (GTDB): domain Bacteria; phylum Bacillota; class Bacilli; order Bacillales; family Amphibacillaceae; genus Lentibacillus. The sequence goes on from NZ_DATGTI010000140.1 coordinate 11,051, forward strand.
ATCAACTTGATCTGGGTTATTGTCAATATACTCCTGCACAACTTCAGCAGGGTCCTGATCTTCCGCATGAACTTTCGGCATCATTTCGTTAATCATCTCATAACTTTCATCATATTGCTCGAGCACTTTATAAGCTCTCGGGGCATCTTCTTCCAAACCTTTGCGTGCTACCGTATAAATCTGGTCACCGGCCCCACCATAAATTTCCTGTGGATCCTCAAGCATTTTCAAATCCATTGTCCCGAAAATCCAATGCGGTTTCCAAAGTGGCACAATAATCGGCTCTTCATCCTCAACCGCTGACTGCAGTGTTGTGAGCATTGCCGCTTCTGAGCTCGATGTCAGTTCCCAATTGTCGAGACCATACGCCTCAAATGCCTCTTCAGTATTTTGCATGATCCCGGCGCCTGGGTCAATTCCGGTAACAGTCCAGTCGACTGATTCACCGAGTTCCTCATTATCTTTCAAATCCTCAATTGAATTCACATCCTCCATGTAACTCGGGACACCCAGGGCTAATGGTGCCTCATCAAGGACTTGCTTGACTTTCACAATATCTTCACTGTATTGTTCCCAGTACGGCGCATGTGTCGCTGGAAGCCATGCGGATGTATGGAAGTCAGCTGATCCATCCGCAACACTTGACCACATCGCCCCTGCCTCTACTTGTTTCAATTCCACATCGTAGCCGACCATCTCAAGCAATGCACCAAGCATATGTGTACTAACTGTTTCTCTTGCCCATGCCACATATGGCTGCGTTAACTCTTGCTGACCTATTTCAGGTCCTTCACTTGTTTCCCCAGAACCCTCGTCATTCGAGGAATCAGTGTTCCCCTCTTCATCACTTCCGCCTCCACATGCTGCCAGCAGCATGATAAGAAGCAAAGCAAAAGCCACCAGACCAAATTTAAATTGACGTCTAAAAATAATAAAACCCCCTTAAATATTTACTTTCCTATTGAACCTTCCACGTTTGTAAAAGGTCTATAAAGAATAGATCCATACCAATAAACGACCAAGTAACCTAGTATTTCAGCCTGCCCCTCCAGCAAATTCAAAAACTGTCTTCAATGATATCAAATAAGCTTTCACCACCCTAAATGAGTATGATGGAGATATGGCGTGTATATTAAATCATCATCACGATTAATTAAATTATAATCAGATATTGCATCATTTCTCTTGATTATCGGCAGATTTGCCATTATTAGAATGTTGACCCAACTATTTTGGCAATAAAAGGTGAAATAGCTGCAAAATAATGGAAAGGCAACAAAGAGGCAGCCCCTTTGTTCCAATTTGTGTTATTTTCCCCTAACTTGGAAAATACTAATGGGAAAACTAAAAAAGGAGTGTTGCATCATGAGTGAACGTATTTTCATCAGCCCTTCCAAATATGTTCAGGGAAAAAATGCCATTCAAAATATCGGACAATACGTTAATGATCTTGGTGAACAGACTGTCGTTATAGCGGATGAAACGGTTTGGGAGATTGCCGGGAACGATGTGGTTAACCAACTGAAAAAGGAAAACCTTAAAGCAGAAGAAGTTGTTTTTAACGGGGAAGCTTCCAAAACAGAAATGAAGCGGATAACCGACATTGCCAATAAAGCGAATGCTACCGTTGTAATCGGTGTCGGCGGTGGTAAAACGCTCGATACCGCAAAAGCTGTTTCCGATGAAGTGAACGGCTATACAGTTATTGTGCCAACGACCGCCTCAACAGACGCGCCAACAAGTGCGCTATCCGTCGTTTATTCGGATGACGGGGTTTTTGAAGGCTATCGTTTCTATAATAAAAACCCGGACCTCGTCATCATCGATACAAAAATTATTGCAGGCGCGCCACCGCGTTTTCTGGCTTCAGGGATTGCCGATGCATTGGCGACATGGGTTGAAGCCCGCAGCGTCATCGAAGCGGGAGGTGATACGATGGCAGGTGGCAGCACAACGATTGCTGGACAAGCGATTGCTAAAAAGTGTGAAGAAACGCTTTTCAAATACGCCAATCTGGCCTATGAATCCGTGCGAGCCAAATCCGTAACACCAGCACTGGAATCGGTTGTGGAAGCCAACACCCTGCTCAGTGGTTTAGGCTTTGAAAGCGGTGGTCTTGGAGCAGCACACGCCATCCACAATGGCTTCACCGCTTTACACGGCGACATTCACGATATGACACATGGCGAAAAAGTCGCATTCGGCACACTTGTCCAACTCGCTCTCGAAAAACACGATTTGAAAGAGATTGAGCGATACATCGAATTGTATACAAGCCTTGGTCTGCCAGTTACACTGGAAGATATTCACTTAAAAGAAGCATCAAAAGAAGATATCATGATGGTCGCTGAAGCAGCAACAACTGAAGGAGAGACTATCCACCAAGCCTTCAATGTCACAGCGGACGATGTTGCCGATGCCATCTATGCGGCTGATCAATATGCTAAGGCCTATAAGGAAAAACACAATAAATAAAGCGAAACTTTAATCAGTAGGATTTTTTACCACTGATTATTATTTGAACAGAATCGGACATTTACTGGTGGGACAAAGGGTCAGACCCCTCGTCCCATAACACTATGTCCCATATTATTTTCTTGTAACCAAATCAAGCAGATTGTTATCTTCCAAGTACTGCTCCGGAGCTAGAAAAGTGACAGTTACAACACCTGGGTTCCGTCCTATTTCAATTGCACCATTGATTGTTGCACGGTTCATCACTTCTGGAACAGTGATGCCGAATAATTTAGCAGCCCGCTCCATGCCATTCGTTGTGGCATCATTTAACGTGGCACCGCTTCCTACAAACGAAATGGGGTACGATTCTTCG